>NZ_JBHXTL010000089.1:0-43270 GCF_042677365.1 Kitasatospora sp. NPDC127116 | reverse complement strand
CCGCCGGGCCCGCCGGTAGCGGACCGTGACGGGAGGGGAACCCTCAGCACTTGACAGTCTCTTGCCCCGAGGCGCGTACTGGAACAAGGACAAACAGCAGACAGGGCCCTGTGCTCCAGGATTCCGTTCGATCTCCGCGGCCGGTGCGAAGCGGCGACAGGGCGTCGGGATGCTCCGCACCCCCGCGTCGTGCTCGGCCCGGTGCCTTCGACGGGCCCTTTCGTGTGCCGGTACCGCGCCCGCACCACCGGACGGTGCACGGGCGGTGACGCCGCCGGGGGCCGGAGCCCGTGGGCCGGGTCCGAGGGGCCGCCATGAGGTCGAAGTCGAAAACGGCCGATGTTCGAACGCGGGAGGACGCCGCCGGCGCACCGCCGGCGGGACGCCGCCGCATCGGCGCTCTGCCGCGCGTCCTTCACGCGAGCCCCGGCATCCGCCCTTCCGACGGACTGCCGTCCTGCGGCTCGTCGACGGAAAGGCGGGCACCATGGTGCTCGATTCGACAACCCTGCACTCGAGCATCGAGGACCCGGTTCTCGACCGGATGAACTTCCTGAACGAGATCACGTCCAGCTACCCGGACGCGGTGTCCTTCGCGCCGGGGCGGCCCTATGACGGCTTCTTCGAGGTCGAGGAGATCCACGCCCACCTGCGCCGGTACGCGAAGTACCTGGAGAGCCGGGGCGCGGGGCCGGCCGAAGTGCGCGACGGCTTCTACCAGTACGGGCCGGCCGCGGGGCGGATCCGCGAGCTGATCGCGTACTGGCTGCGGCAGGACGAGGGGCTGGAGGTCGCGCCCGAGGCGATCGTGGTGACGGTCGGTGCGCAGGAGGCGATGTTCCTGGTGCTGCGCGCGCTGTTCGCGACGCCCGAGGACGTCCTGCTGCTGGTGACCCCCTGTTATGTCGGGATCATCGGGGCCGCGCGGCTGCTGGACATCCCGGTGGTCGCGGTGCCGGAGCGTGACGGGCGGCTGGTGGTGGCCGACGTGGACGGGGCGGTGCGGGCGCAGCGTGCGGCGGGCCGGCGGCCACGGGCGGTGTACGTGGTGCCGGACCACGCCAATCCGACCGGGTCCACGCTGGACCTGGCGACGCGGACCGCGCTGCTGGAGCTGGCCGAGCGCCACGGGCTGCTCGTCCTGGAGGACAGTCCCTACCGGCTGAGCGGCCCGGGGCCGCGGCAGCCGATGCTCAAGGCGCTCGACCGGTCGAGGAGCGTCGTCCAGCTCGGCAGCTTCTCCAAGACGCTGTTCCCCGGCGCGCGGATCGGCTACGTCGTGGCCGACCAGGAGGTGCGGGGCGGGCGCGGCGGGGTGCGGCTGCTCGCGCGGGACCTGGCGAGGGTGAAGAGCATGGTCACGGTGAACACGTCCTCGCTCAGCCAGGCGGCCGCGGCGGGTGCGCTGCTGGGTGCGGACGGCCGGCTCTCCGTGCTGAACGCCCGGGCCGCCGAGCACTACCGGCGCAGCATGGCTTCGACGCTGGCGCAGTTGGAGCGGTGGCTGCCCGAGGGGCGGCGCCGGGAGCTGGGGGTGGGGTGGAACCGTCCCGAGGGCGGGTTCTTCCTCACGCTGCGCACCGGTTTCCGGACCGGCGCCGCGGCCCTGGAGCGTTCGGCCCGGGACTTCGGTGTGATCTGGACGCCGATGGAGTTCTTCCATCCGTACGGCGGGGGCGAGCAGGACATCCGGCTCTCGATCAGTTATCTGACGCCCGGGCAGGTGGCCGAGGGCGTCGAGCGGCTCGCGCGGTTCGTGGAGGCGCTCAGCGGCGAGCGGCGCCCGGAGGGGACGCACAGAGCCAGGACGTACAGAGCCGCGGCGCACGGCGGCGACGTGCCGGGCACCGGAACGGAGAGTGACGCATCATGACCGCGGCCCTGGAGCGAACGACGGTCGCCACGGCCCCGCGCATCCTGAGCGTGGGCACCGCCGTGCCGCCCGAGCACTATTCCCAGGAGGAGCTGCTCGACCTGTTCGGGATCACCGACCGGAAGGTGCGCTCGGTCTTCCTGCTGGGCTCCATCCGGCAGCGTTCGCTGGTGCTGCCCCCGGCGGCGCCCGACGGCACGCGGGTGCGCGAGAGCCAGGGCGATCTCCTGGACAAGCACAAGGCGTGGGCCGTGAGCATGGGGTCGGACGCGATGTCGGTGTGCCTCAAGCGGATCGGGGCCGACCTGTCCGAGGTGGGCTACCTGTGCTGCGTGACGTCGACCGGCTTCCTCACCCCGGGTCTGAGCGCGCTGCTGATCCGCGAGCTGGGCATGGACTGGCACACGGCGCGGGCCGACATCGTCGGCATGGGCTGCAACGCGGGGCTCAACGCGCTGGCCGTGGTGGGCAACTGGGCCGCGGCCAATCCGGGCCGGCTGGCCGTGATGGTCTGCTCGGAGGCCTGCTCGGCCGCGTACACGATGGACTCCACGATGCGTACGGCCGTGGTCAACAGCCTCTTCGGCGACGGCGCGGCGGCGGTGGCGGTGATGGCCGACCCGCGGGGCGGCGAGGGGGCCGAGGAGGAGGGGTCCGGCCCGCGCCCGGAGGGCCCGCGGATCCTGCGGACGGCGAGCGTCACGATCGTCGACGCCATCGACGCGATGCGCTACGACTGGGACCGCGACCAGGACCGCTTCAGCTTCTTCCTGGATCCGCAGATCCCCTATCTGGTGGGCGCGCACGTGGAGGGCGTCGTCGACCGGCTGCTGGCCGGCACGTCGCTGCGCCGCGACGACGTGGCGCACTGGCTGGTGCACTCGGGCGGCAAGAAGGTCATCGACGCGGTCGCCGTCAACCTCGGGCTGACCCGTCACGACCTGCGCCACACCATCACCGTGCTGCGCGACTTCGGCAACGTCTCCAGCGGCTCGTTCCTCTTCTCCTACGACCGGCTCCTGCAGGAGGGCGTGGTCCGCGACGGCGACTACGGCGTGCTCATGACCATGGGGCCGGGTTCGACGATCGAATCCGCGCTCATCCAGTGGTGAACCGACGCGAGGGAGACCGCGATGCCCGTCAACGCCCTGCCCGAAGGCCCCGTGCTGCACGTGGACGGCGGCCGGGAGATCTCGGCCGGACTGACCGAGGCCGTCGGCGCGCTGTGCGACGAGGCGGAGTCCGCCGGAGCCGACTTCGCGACCCTGTACCTCTCCGGCGCCCCGACGGGCGAGGCGGTGGCGAAGCCGGCCGACGTGGCCACCGTGACGAAGTGGGAGCGGGCCGTACGGCGCTTCGAACGGCTGCGGCTGCCCACCCTGGCGGCGGCGAGCGGGGAGTGCGGCGGCGCGGCACTGGACCTGCTGCTCGCCACCGACGTGCGGGTGGCGGCACCCGACCTGCGGCTGCGGGTGACCTTCCACGGGCAGGCCGTGTGGCCCGGCATGGCCGGCTTCCGGCTGGTCCAGCAGCTCGGGCCGGCCCCGGCGCGCCGCACGGTGCTCTTCGGGATGCCGATCACCGCCCGTGAGGCCCTGGAGCACTGCCTGGTGGACCGGGTGAGCACGGACCCCGGGCGCACCCTGGCGGCCGCGGCCCGGCTGCTGCGCCGGCTGTCCGGCCCCGAACTCGCGATCCGCCGCCAACTGGCCTTCGACGCCCAGTGGATGAGCTTCGAGGACGCGCTCGGCCCGCACCTGGCCGCCTGCGACCGCTCGCTGCGGCGCGCCCGGGCGGCGGACGGGGTGACGGCGTGAGCACCCCGAACGGGCGGGCGCCCGCCGCCGTACGGGAGCGCGCCGCGGACGGCTTCGACCGGGCGGCCCGGCGGCTGCCGCCGTTCCCCGAGCCCGGGCCGCGCACCGGCGGCCCGCCCGCCGGCACCGAGCGGGCGCTGGAGGACGGCCGCGCGCGGCGCACCGCCTTCCTGGACCTGCACGCCGAGGCGCTGTACGACCGGCTCACCGAGGGCCGCACGCTGCGCCCGCGGCTGGAGGCCCTGGTGGAGGGCGCCGCGTTCGCCGTGCCCCACCTGGTGCCCACGCCCGCGCAGCTGCGGGCGGAACGGGCCCTGCCGGTCGCACGGCGCCTGGGCTACGAGATCGACCTGGGCGTCCTCCTGCGCGGGCTGCTGCGCTGCCCGGACGCCGGCCACCACCTGATGGACTCCATGCTGCGGCCCACCGGGCGCGCGCTGGCCCTGCTCGGGGAGTTCCGGGCCACCGGGGTGGTGCGGATGGAGAGCACCCGGCTGGAGCGGCGCGCGGGGGTGGCCCGGATCACCATGTGCGCCGGGGACCGCCTCAACGCCGAGGACGAGCAGCAGGTCGACGACATGGAGACCGCGGTCGACCTCGCGCTGCTGGACGGGCAGTGCGAGATCGGGCTCATCCGGGGCGGCGAGATGACGCACCCGCGCTACGCGGGCCGCCGGGTGTTCAGCGCCGGGATCAACCTCAAGCGCCTGCACGCGGGCGAGATCACGCTGGTCGGCTTCCTGCTGCGCCGCGAGCTCGGCTACCTCAGGAAGCTGCTGCTCGGGCTGCGCACGGACGAGGCGTCCTGGCGCTACCCGCTCACCGACATGCCGTGGGTGGCCGCGGTGGACGGCTTCGCGATCGGCGGCGGCATGCAGCTGCTGCTCGCGGTGGACCACGTCCTGGCGGCCTCCGACGCCTATCTGAGCCTGCCGGCCGCGCAGGAGGGGATCGTCCCGGGCGCGGCGGACTTCCGCCTGCCCGCGGTGACCGGCCCCCGGCTGGCCCGGCAGATCATCCTCGGCGGGCGGCGGGTGCGCGCGAGCGATCCGGAGGCCCGCACGCTCGTCGACCGGGTCGTCGACCCGGCGGAGCTCGACGGGGCCGTCGAGCACGCCGTGCAGCTGCTGCGCGACCCGGCCGTCACCGCCAACCGCCGCATGGTGAACCTCGCCCTGGAGCCGGCGGACGGCTTCCGCGCGTACATGGCGGAGTTCGCCGTCCAGCAGGCGCTGCGCGTCCACGCGGCGGACGTGCTCGGCAAGGCGGGCCGCTTCACGGCCCGGCCGCCCGGCTGAGGCCCCCGGGCCCCTCCCCCGCCGCCCCGGCGGGCCGCCCCCGAACGATTGAGGAGACCGAGATGACCAGCCCCTTCGACGACCCGGACGCCTCCTACCTCGTCCTGGTCAACACCCTGGGCCAGTACTCGCTGTGGCCGGCGTTCGCGCGGACACCCGCCGGGTGGCGGATCGCCCACGGCCCGGGCGCGCGCGACGAGTGCCTGGAGTACATCGACCGGGTCTGGAGCGACCAGCGGCCGCCGGGCCCGGTCACGGCCACGAACGGCAAGGAGGTCGCCGCGCCATGATGGCCGGCCCGGGCCCGCTGATCAC
Organism: Kitasatospora sp. NPDC127116; assembly: GCF_042677365.1. NCBI lineage: Bacteria > Bacillati > Actinomycetota > Actinomycetes > Kitasatosporales > Streptomycetaceae > Kitasatospora > Kitasatospora sp. NPDC127116. The sequence continues at coordinate 37,967 of NZ_JBHXTL010000089.1, read as the reverse complement.
GGTACGGGCCACCGGCGGCGACGGGCCCGACCCGGCCCGGGGCCGGGTCAGGCCCGGCACCGCGCGGCGGATCCGGCCCTACCTGCGGCCCTACCGGCGGCAGATCGCCGCGCTGCTGAGCCTGACCGTGGTCGACGCCGTCATCACCGTCTCCACGCCGCTGCTGTTCAAGGTGCTCATCGACCACGGCATCGTGCCCCACGACCGGGGCGTGGTGGCGGCCGCCGCCGCCGCGGTGGCGGGCCTGGCGCTGCTGCAGGCGCTGGTGGGCTTCTTCGTCAGCCGCAGTTCGGCGCGCATCGGCGAGGGGCTCGTCTACGACCTGCGCACCGAGGTCTTCCGGCACGTGCAGCGCCAGCCGCTGGCGTTCTTCACCCGCACCCAGACCGGTTCGCTGGTGAGCCGGCTCAACACCGACGTGATGGAGGCCCAGCAGGCGGTGACCGTGCTGCTGTCCAACGTGCTCTCCAGCCTGGTGGTGCTGGGCCTGGTGCTCGTCACGATCTTCCTCCTGTCCTGGTTCGTGGGCCTGGTCGTGCTCGTCACGGTGCCGCTGTTCGTGCTGCCCGGCCGCGTCGTGGGGCGCCGGCTGCAGCGCAACCTGCGCACGTCGATGCAACTGGACGCCGAACTCGGCTCGTTCATGCAGGAGCGCTTCAACGTGGCCGGCGCGCTGCTGGTCAAGCTCTACGGCCGGCCGAAGGGCGAGGCCCGGCGGTTCGCCGGCACCGCGGCGCGGGTGCGGGACGTCGGCGTGGTCACCTCCGTCTACTCGCGGATGCTGCTGGTGACGGTGACGCTGCTGGCCTCGCTCGCCACCGCGGTGGTCTACGGCGTCGGCGGCGAACTGGTGATCGACGGGGCCATCCAGATCGGCTCGCTGGTGGCCCTGGCCACCCTGCTGGCACGGCTCTTCGGCCCGATCAACCAGCTCTCCAACCTGCAGTCGAACTACCTGACCGCCCTCGTCTCCTTCGACCGGCTCTTCGAGGTGCTGGATCTTGAGCCGCTGATCGCGGAACGGCCCGACCCGGTCGTGCTGCCCGCCGCGGCCCGGGCCCCGGCCCCGGAGATCGAGTTCGAGGACGTCTCCTTCCGCTACCCCGCGGCGAAGGACGTCTCCCTCCCCTCGCTGGAGACGCTGTCGCTGCCGGCCCCGGAACGCTCCGGCGACGCCGCGGCGCTGCGCGGGGTGAGCTTCCGCGCCCCGGCGGGCCGGCTGACCGCGCTCGTCGGGCCCTCCGGCGCCGGCAAGACCACGATCAGCCAGCTGGTCGCGCGGCTCTACGAACCCACCGCGGGCACCGTGCGGATCGGCGGCCACGACGTGCGCGACCTGTCCCTGGCCTCGCTGCACGACACCGTCGGCATGGTGACCCAGGACGCGCACATGTTCCACGACACCATCCGCGCCAACCTGCTCTACGCCGAGCCGGACGCCACCGAGACGCAGCTCGTCGAGGCCTGCCGGGCCGCGCAGGTCTGGGACCTGGTCTCCGCGCTGCCCGACGGGCTCGACACCGTCGTGGGCGACCGCGGCTACCGCTTCTCCGGCGGCGAGAAGCAGCGCCTGTCGATCGCCCGGCTGCTGCTCAAGAAACCGACCGTGGTCGTGCTCGACGAGGCCACCGCCCACCTGGACTCCGAGTCCGAGGCGGCCCTGCAGAAAGCGCTGTGGACCGCCCTGGCCGGCCGCACCGCCCTGGTGATCGCCCACCGCCTGTCCACCGTCCGCGAGGCCGACCAGATCCTCGTGGTCCAGGACGGGCGCGTGGTCGAACGCGGCCGGCACACCGACCTCGTCGACGCCGACGGCCTGTACGCGGAGCTCTACCGCACCCAGTTCGCCGAACCGCCCGCGCCGCGCCCGGAAGCCGAGCAGCACTCGGCGAACGGCTACGGCGACCTGCCCCCGCTGCCGCGCGGCGGAGGGCCCCTGCGCCGGCTGCCGCCGCCCCAGACGGCGCCCGAGCCCGGCCGACCCGAACGGAGAGCACGATGAGCCAGCTGACGGTCGAGGACGTGTGGCCGCTTTCCCCGCTGCAGGAGGGACTGCTGTTCCACGCCTCGTACGACCAGGACGCGCCCCGGGACGTGTACGTGGGGCAGCGGATCCTCAACCTCGACGGGGACCTGCGCCCCGAGGTGCTGGAGGCGTCCTGGCAGGCGGTGCTGGACCGGCACGCGAGCCTGCGCGCCGCCTTCCGCTCGCGCGCGTCCGGCGACACCGTCCAGGTGATCGCCAGGGGCGTGCGGATCCCCTGGACGTACGCCGACCTCGGCGGGCTGGGCGCGGAGGAGGCCGAGCGGGAGGCCGCGCGCCTGGCCGAGGTCGACGCGCGGCGCTTCGACCTCGGCGTGCCGCCGCTGCTGCGGGTGCTGCTGCTGCGCGCCGGCCCCGGCCGGCACCGGATGGTGGTGACGATGCACCACATCCTGATGGACGGCTGGTCGCTGCCGATCCTGTTCGGCGAGCTGTGGGAGGTCTACGGCAACGGCGGCGACGCCTCGGTGCTCCCCAAGGTGCCGCAGTACCGCGACTACCTCGCCTGGCTGGTGCGCCGGGACACCGACGCCTCGCGCGCGGCCTGGCGCGCGATGCTGGCCGGGACGGAGGAGCCCACCCTGGTGGGCCCGGCCGACCGCGGCGGCCCGCCGGTGATGCTGCGGCACGTGGTCGAGCGGCTCGGCGACGACCTCGCCGAGCGGCTGCGGGAGACGGCGCGCTCCGCCGGGGTCACCTTCAACCGGGTCTTCCAGGTCGCCTGGGCGCTGCTGGTGGGCAAGCTGTCCGGCCGGCTGGACACCGTCTTCGGTGCGACCGTCTCCGGCCGGCCCGCCGAGGTGCCGCAGGCGGACCGGATGGTCGGGCTGTTCATCAACACCGTGCCGGTGCGGGTGCCGCTGGACCCGGCCCTGCCCTTCCGCCGGGCCATGGCGGCGCTGCAGGACCAGCAGACCGCCCTGCTCGACCACCAGCAGCTGAGCCTGCCGGAGATCCAGCGCGCCGGCGGTCCCGGCGCGGTCTTCGACACCCTGATGGTCTTCCAGAACTATCCGCGCGGGCCGATGGCGGCCCCCTCGGCCGGACCGGCGGCGCCCGCCGGGCCGGGCCGGGCGCCGCGGCCCGCCGACGGCTCGCCCCCGGGCGAGGGCCTGGGCGGCACGGCGCTGCGCAGCGGGGAGCAGGCCGGCGGCCCGCTGGGGCCGCCGCCGGGCGACGGGCGGGAGCCTCCGGGGCCGCCGCCGGGCGACGGGCGGGAGCCGCCGGGCGGTCCGTCCGGGATCGGCCTGCGGGGCCCGGCCGGCATCCGGGTCTCGGCCGGCGGCGGCGAGGAGGCCGCCCACTACCCGCTGACCATCGTGGTCACGCCGACCGACGACATCGAGGTCCGGCTGGACTACCGGCCCGACCTGTTCGACGAGCGCACCGCCCGGGGCCTGGTCGACCGGATGCTCCTGGTGCTGCGCCAGGTCGCGGACGACCCGGACGTGCCCCTGGGCCGGCTCGACGTGCTGACCGGCGAGGAGCGGCACGAACTGGACGGCTCCGGGTACCGGACCCGCCGCGAGCTGCCCGGCGCGACGCTCGCCGAGCTCTTCGAGCAGCAGGCGCGCCGCACCCCCGGGGCCGTGGCCGTGGTCGCCGGGGACACCGAGCTGACGTACGCCGGGCTGGACCGGCGGGCGAACCGGCTGGCGCGCCGGCTGGCCGCGCTCGGCGTGCGCCCGGAGACGCTGGTGGGCGTGGTCGCCGAGCGTTCGCCCGAGCTGATCGCCGCGCTGCTGGCGGTGGTGAAGGCCGGTGCGGCGTACCTGCCGATGGACGGCCGGCACCCGGCCGCCCGGCTCGCCGCGACGGCGGCGCAGGCGGGTGCGGCCGTCGTCCTGGTCGACGGGCCGAACGCGCGGCGGGGCCTGGCCGACGCCGCGCTGTTCGAGGGCGCCGAGGTGCTCCTCCTGGAGCCGGCCCCCGCGGGCCCGGACTCCCCCGACTCGCCCGGCTCGCCCGCCGCGAACGGGGACGGCGCGGCCTTCCCCGCCGTGCCGGTGCGGCCGGAGAACCTCATGTACGTCGTCTACACCTCGGGTTCCACCGGCCTGCCCAAGGGCGTCGCGGTGACGTACGGCAGCGTCCTGGCGTTCTGCCTGGACGGGTGCTGGTCCGCCGAGACCCTCGAACGGGTGCTGGTGCAGGCCAACCACGCCTTCGACGCCTCCACCTACGAGATCTGGACGACGCTGCTGCACGGCGGCCGGCTGGTGCTGGTGCCGCCCGGGGACATCGACACGGTCGAGCGCGGCCGGCTGATCGCGGACCAGAAGGTGACCAGCGTGCACGCCACGGCCGGGCACTTCCGGGTGCTCGCGGAGCAGGCCCCGCACATCTTCGCCGGGGTGCGCGAGGTGTCCACCGGCGGCGACGTGGTCTCCGCGCACGCCGTACGGACGCTGCTGCGCTCCCACCCGGGCCTGGTGGTGCGCACCACCTACGGCCCGACCGAGTCCACCGCCTTCGCCACCCAGCTGCCCTTCACCGACCCGGACGCGGTGCCCGACGCGGTGCCGCTGGGCCTGCCGATGGACAACACCAGGGCGTTCGTCCTGGACGCGTTCCTGCGGCCCGTGCCGGTCGGCATGACGGGCGAGCTCTACCTCGCCGGGGCCGGGCTGGCGCGCGGCTACCTGGGGCGCGCCTCGCTCACCGCGGAGCGCTTCGTCGCCTGCCCCTTCCCCGCCGAGGGCGAGCCCGAGGGCGCGCGGATGTACCGCACCGGCGACCTGGCGCAGTGGACCCGGGACGGGCAGCTGCTCTTCCTCGGCCGCTCCGACAAGCAGCTCAAGATCCGCGGGTTCCGCGTCGAGCCGGCCGAGATCGAGGCCGTGCTCGCCGCCCACCCGGGCGTCGCGCAGGCGCTGGTGGTCGCGGTCGAGGACGCGGACGGCCGCAAGCGGCTGGCCGGGTACGCGGTGCCGGCCGGCGGCGGGGAGGCCCCGCCCGAGCCGCGGGCGCTGGTGGAGTACCTCGCCGGGAAGCTGCCGGACTACCTGGTCCCGGCCTCGGTGACCGTGCTGGAGGCGCTGCCGGTGACGGCGAACGGCAAGGTCGACCGGGCCGCCCTGCCGCGGCCCGTCTTCGCCGGCCCGGCGCAGGGGCGCGCCGCGGCCACCGACGCGGAGGAGCTGCTGTGCCGGCTCTTCGCCGAGGTGCTGAACCTGGAGCGGGTGGGCGCGGAGGACTCGTTCTTCGGCCTCGGCGGCGACTCGATCACCTCGATGCTGCTGGCGGGGCGGGCCCGCAAGGCCGGGCTGGCGATCACGCCGCGCCAGGTCTTCGAGCTGCGCACGCCCGCGGAGCTCGCGCGGGTGGCCGAGCCGGTCGACGCCGAGCGGGCGGCGCGCCCCGAGGACGTCCCCTGGGGCCCGGTGCCGCTGACCCCGGTGATGCACGAGATCGCGGCCCGCACGGGTTCGGCCGCGCGCGCGGGCAGCCAGTCGATGGTGCTGACCGCCCCGCCCGGTCTGACGCCCGGTTTGCTGGCCGCGGTGCTGCGGGCCGTCCTCGACCGGCACGACGTGCTGCGGGCGCGGCTGGAGGAGGCGGACGGCCGGCTGGTGGTCCCCGAGCCCGGCGCGGCCCCGGCCGTCGCCGCGGCGGACCTGGTGACCCGGGTGGAGGCCGCGGGCCTGGACGGGGCGCGGCTGGACGCGCTGCTCGACGAGCAGGCGGCGGCCGCCGAGGCCGCGCTCGCGCCGCGGGACGGCGTGATGCTGCGGGCCGTGCTCGTCGACCGCGGCCCCGCGCAGGACGCCCTGGTGCTGCTGACGGCCCACCACCTGGTGATCGACGGGGTCTCCTGGCGGGTGCTGATGCCCGATCTGGCGCTCGCCCACACGGCCCTGGCCGCCGGGGGCGCGGACGCGGCGCGGTCGGCCGTCGCCCCCGAGCCGACCTCGTTCCGCCGCTGGGCGGGCGCCCTGGCGGAGCGGGCCAGGGCGCAGCGGACGGTGGACGAGCTGCCGGCCTGGCGGCGGGTGCTCGACCGGGTCGAGCCGCCGATCGCCGGGCGTGCGCTGGACCCGCGGACCGACACCGTGGGGGGCGGGGTGTCCCGCGCCGAGCTGACCGTTCCGGCGCCGATGGCGGGAGCGCTGCTGGCGGCCCTGCCCGCGGCCTACCACGCGGGGGTCGACGACGTGCTGCTGTCCGGGCTGACGGCGGCGCTCGACGAGTGGCTGCGGGCGCGCGGCGGGCGGGCCCCGGAGGGCTTCCTGATCGACCGGGAGGCGCACGGCCGGGTGCCGCTGGCCGAGGACATGGACCTGACGCGCACGGTCGGCTGGTTCACCGCCGTCCATCCGGTGCGGCTGGAGCCCGGTCCGGTCGACACGGCCGAGGTCCGGGCGGGCGGGGCGGACGCGGCGCGGCTGATCAAGCGGGTCAAGGAGCAGCTGCGGCAGGTGCCGGGCGACGGTCTGGGGTACGGGCTGCTGCGGTACGTGAACCCGGCCACGCGGGCGGTGCTGGAGCCGCTGGCGCAGCCGCAGATCGGGTTCAACTACCTGGGCCGGTTCGGCGGGGCCGGCGGGGAGGCGGACGTCCCCGGTGCCGACGGGGTGCCGGCCGGTGCGCCGGCCGGGGTGTCCGCGCGGGCGTGGACGCCGGCGGGTGAGCGCCCGGTGCCCGACGGCGGCGTGGACCCGTCGACGCCGCTGCGGCACGTGCTGGAGATCAACGGTTCGGCGCGGGACCTGCCCGGGGGGCCCGAGCTGGGCTTCGTCCTGGAGTCGCCGGGCGGGCTGCTCACCGGGGCGGAGCTGGGCGATCTCGCCGGGCGCTGGCGGGCGGTGCTGGAGGGCCTGGTGCGGCACGCCGCCGAGGGGTCCGGGGGCCACACCCCGTCGGACTTCTCGCTGATCTCGCTGGGGCAGGAGGACATCGACGAGTTCGAGTCGGCCTTCGGCGGTGAGGGCGAAGGCCGGGACGAGGGCCGGGGTGGGGGCGGGGGCTGAGCGGGTCGCGCCGGCGCGGGCGTCGGAGCGGCCCGGAGGGGGCCGGTTCAGCGCCCGCGCCACACGGGTGCGCGTTTCTCGGCGAAGGCGCGCGGCCCCTCCCGGGCGTCCTCGCTGGCCCGGCGGACCTGCTCCCAGTGGTAGCGGGTGGTGAAGGCCTGCTCCAGCGGCAGGTCGACCGAGCGCAGCACGGCCTCCTTCAGGGCGCGTTGGGACAGGGGGGCGCAGCGCAGCAGGTCGGCCGTCCACCGCTCGACGCAGGCGTCCAGCTGGTCGTCCGGGACGACCTCGTTGACCAGTCCGAGGGCCAGTGCCTCGTGGGCCGGCATCCGGCGCCCGGTCAGCAGGTAGCCCATCGCGGCCTTGAGCGGGATCTGCCGGGCCAGCCGGAAGGCCCCGCCCGCGCCGGGGATCAGGCCGAGGGCGGCTTCGGGCAGGGCGAAGACGGCGCTCTGTGCGGCGATCACCAGGTCGCAGGCGAGGACGAGTTCGAAGCCGCCGCCGAGGGCGTGGCCGCGGACCCGGGCCAGGACGGGTTTGGACAGTGTGAAGCGGTCGGTCAGGCGGGGCGAGCCCGGCTGGCCCCGGGAGCCGAAGCTCGTCGGCGGGTGTCCCTCGCGGTCGAGCCGGGCCCGTTCCTTGAGGTCCTGTCCGACGGAGAAGGCGCGCTCGCCCGCGCCGGTCAGCACGACCAGCCGCACCTCGTCGTCGCGTTCGACCTCGTCCCAGACCGCGCCGAGTTCGGCGTGCATCCGCCGGTCCATCGCGTTGAGGACGTGGGGCCGGTTCAGGGTGACGCGTGCGACGTGGCCGGCCCGCTCGTAGAGCACGGGCCGGTCCGTCGCGGGCTGCGGTGCCGTGGGCTGCGGTGTCGCGGGCTGCGGTTCTGCGGGTTCCTGTGCCGCGGGTGGCGGCGTCGCGGGGTCCACGCGGGCAGGCTACCGGCGGGCCCGGGCCGTCGGGCGCAGGCCGGGCCGCGGCGCCGCGGCCCGGTCAGCCGTCGCTGCCGATGGAGCAGTTGGGGTCGGGGGCGTGGCCGAGGGGCCAGGCGAGGGTGTCCAGGACGGCGTTCCTGGTGACCGGGTCGAGGTGGACGACGGGCACGGCCTTGTTGTACGGGTTGCCGTACTGGTCGAGGCAGATCCAGCCGCTCGCGCCGTCGACCCGGTTGTCGCCGTGCAGCCGTCGCCAGCTCTGGACGACGTCGTCCGTCGAGGGCGTCCTCACGTTCCCCACCGTCTGGTTGCGGATGCCCGCGACGGCGGTGGAGACCGAGTCGTAGGTGATGATCACGCGGCCGTCGCGCAGGTCGGCGGGGCCGATCGCGTCGGGTGCCTTGGTGTCGGGCTCGCCCAGCAGGTCGGCCAGCTCCTTCGAGGCGGCCTTGGAGCCGCCGGGGCCCTCGGTGCTCTTCTCCCCGAAGGTGTCGGGGTGGGCGAGGGCGGTGTAGCGCACGGTGATGCCGGCGCCCGTGCTGAGGGCGTCCCACTTGTCGGCGAACTTCTCGTCGACCATCAGGGTGGAGGCGTGCGAGCCGGTGACGACGGTGTAGTGCTTGTTGCACTTCCGGTTGCCCAGTTCGACCAGGAACTGGCGCAGTTGGACCGGGCGGCCGGCGAAGTAGAGGGTCGTGGCGGCGGAGGTGCAGATGCTCGGCACCATCTGGTGGAAGTCGTTGGCGAGGTTGCCCTCGTCGTTGAAGTCGGGCGGCGACTGGTAGGTCTCCGGGGCGTTGGGGGCGCCCTTGGTGAGCTTCTCGAAGGTCTGGCGCAGGGTGGCGAGGTAGTTGTCGTTGTCGCGGGTGTCCTCGATCACCAGGGCCTCTTCGGGCTTGATGGCCGCCCCGTACGAGGTGAGGGCGCCCGCCTGGTCGGCGTTGCCGGGGGCGATGCGCGCCAGTCCCGGGTAGCGGCGCGGGTCGGCGGCGGTGTTCTTGATGTCGTCCGCGGTCATGGGGCCGGCGACGACCGGGATGTGCTTGTCCGCGGTGAGGTAGCGCACGGCCTGTTCGGTCTCGGCGATGCTGATGTTGATGCCCGTGACGGCCCGCAGGTTCTGCTTCCCGTCTGCCGCGGCCTGCGCCAGCTGGTCGGCGACGGCGCGCCACTGCAGGTAGCCGCGGCCGGGGTTGGCCAGCACCAGCCGGATCGGGGGCTGCCGCTTGTTCTTGTTCCGGTCGTCGTTGGCCCAGTGCTGGGCCAGGTAGGCGCCCTGCACCTGTTCGACCAGTTCGCGCCGTTCGGCGGGCGCGGCGGAGGTCATGGGGATCATCAGGGCGACGGTGACGGGCGAGCTGTCGGCCACGCGGTCGTTCTCGGCCTTGATGCGGGCGGTGACCTGCTTCAGCTCGTCGGTGAAGACGTAGGCGCCGTCGGTGACGCCCACGCACTCGTGCCGGTCCCCGCGCCGCTCCACGCCGGGGGCGCAGGAGGGGTCGTCGACCAGCAGGTACTCGTATCCCAGATAGCCCCCGGCGGCCAGGACGGCGGCGGCGAGGACGGCCGCCAGCGCGCGGTTCAGGGGACCGTCGGGCAGAACGCTCATGGTCGGGGGTCTCCTCAGATCGGGAGGTGGGGGGCCTGGACCCAGCGCCGCAGGAGCTGCGGCCAGGTCTCGTACGCGTGGAAGAACACCGTCTGGTGGGCGGCCCCGGCGAGCTGGGCCAGGGTGAGCAGCTGCAGCTGGACGCTCCCGATCAGCCGCTCGTCGGGCGGGGCGAGCGGGTGCGACTGCTGCCACAGCGCGTCGACGAGGAACTCGACCGCCTGGTGCACGGGGGTGCCGGCGCCCCCGCAGGCCGGGCAGTCCTCGGGCTGGGCCGCGAGGGCGGTCAGGTTCCGGGGCGGGTGCGGCGCGGCGCAGACCAGGTTGAGGGCGGTGAGCCAGCCGGCCGTGTCGTGGCCGGCCAGGCGCCGGTGGAGGGCGCGCACGACGGTGCCCGTGTCGAGGACGGCGAGGGAGTGGTGCAGGAAGCGGTCGTCGGGCGGGGCGGCGTTGCGCGGGGCGGCGGTCTGCGGGGCGGCGGTCTGCGGGGCGTAGCGGTCGCAGAGGGTCTCGTGGATGTCGTGCCACCGCTCGGCCCCGGGGGTCGCGTCGAGCGCGGTGACCAGGCGGTGGCCGAGCAGGGCGCGCAGGGTGGGGTCGCCGACGAACGGCGCGCCGATGCCCGGCCACGGGTGGGCGCCCCAGTGGTCGTGCTGCAGCAGCCCTCTGGTCGTCTGGACGCGCAGGGTCCCGTTGTCGCCGGGCGGGTAGTGGGCGTCGAGCGCGTGGGCGGCGTCCTCGTCGAGCGCCGGGGCGAAGTTGGTCAGGCGCTCCCGGGCGGTGTCGTCGGGGACCAGGAGGCGCAGCAGCCGCTCGTGCGCCGGCGTGCCGGGCTCGTCCTCGGCGGGCAGGTCGAACAGGGTGCGCGGGTCGGGGCTCTGCCCGAGGCGCACGGCCCGTCGGACGGCCCGGACCAGGACGTGGGCGATGCCGGCCCGGCCCGCGCTGAGGCGGTGGATCAACTGGGCGATGTCGGGCCCGGGGTGGTCCGTGCCGAACATCCACGTGACCTCGTCGAGGGTCAGCCGGGCCAGCGGCAGCCGCAGGGTCCAGCCGGCCGGTGTCTGCGGCCGGTCCTCGCGCCAGAACGGGCCGGTGGCGTTGCGTGTCGTCGCGGTGGTGCTCTCGGGGTCGGGGGTGGCCGGTTCCGGTGCCAGGACGGTGACGACCACGCCCGGCCGCGTCCGGACCGTCTCCTCGTGCCAGACCTCGGTCAGCATGTCCAGGACCGGGCGGCCGAGCGGGGTGTGGGCGTTGTCCAGGAGCAGCAGCGGGCGCGGCACCCGGTTCTTCAGTCGCGCCCAGGTGTAGTGGTCGTCGATGTCCGCCAGGAGGGCGGCCATCAGGTGGCGCTCGGCGCGCCCGCGGTCGTGCGGGTTGCCGCGGAAGCCGCGGGCGAGCTCGGAGAGCTGGACGTTCGCCTCGCCCTGGGCGCTGACCCGCCGTTCGGCCCACCAGCGCAGGCCTTTGTTGTTGGCGCGGGCGCCGAGCAGTTCGGTGGCGACGATGTCGGCGAGCGAGGCGACGAGTTCGTTGACCCCGGGGCCCAGCCCGACGACGGTGCCGAGGTTCGGGGCCACCTGTCTGGTCCAGCCCGCCACCTTGTCCCGGCGCGCCTGGGCGTCGGGCTGGCTCTCGCGCAGCAGGCTCTCCAGGCGCCGCCCGGCGGCCTCCAGTTCGCCGGGCCCGACGGCCTGCCAGCTGGTGACCGCCAGCAGGCCCTGGGTGAGCCGGGGGAAGGACAGGCCCGCGCCGAACCTGCTCGCCCGCCGGCTCAGCTCGTACCGCAGGTGGAAGAGCAGGTCCGAGGTGTGGGAGGCGTTGCTCAGCCGGGGGGCCTCGTTCTCGGCGGGCAGGGCGAGGCCGGGGCGGCCGAAGTCCGCGCGCCCGAGGTCCGCGTAGGCCTGGGGCAGGCGCTCGGCGTACCGCACCTCCAGGGTCTTCAGGAGGGTGGTCCTGCCGGTCAGGCGCCCGCCGGAGCACTCGATCAGCAGGGGGATCCCGGCCGGGATGCGCAGCCGGGTGCCGCCCCCGGGTTCGGGCCCCGACAGTTCGAGGCCGACCAGCGAGGGAACGACGGCCTTGAACACAGCCGCCCGTCCGTCCAGAACCACCGCGACCCCCCTGTCCTCCGGCGCGGCGGGAGTGCGCCGCGCCGGATGGAGAATAGGGGAACCGGTCGGTCCGCCACAGGTGTATCGCCGCGGACCCGGACCTCGGTTGCCAATTCGTGACTCGCCTGATAATCCGTCAGTTTTCCTGCGGGGGCGGGCTGGTGGGAACGGTGTTTCCCGTGGCGCTGGTGGTGCCCGTGGTGCCGGTGGGACGGGGGCGGCGCCGGGTCAGCCGATGGGGCCGGTCCAGGCGACGGTCTTGCGCTGGAGCAGGAGGCCGTAGGTGAACTCGACCGAGATCCGGTCCGTGCCGTTCGGCAGGGCGTACGCGTACACGCCGGTGGCCTCCTGGCCCGGGGCCAGCGAGCCGGTGATGAGCTTCAGCTTGTCGCTCCCGTCGCTCAGCGAGAAGAGCAGGGCACCCTTGGCGTCCCTGACCGTGGGCAGTCCCGATCCGTTGAGCGGGAGCTCCTGGGATCCGGTGTTGACGACGGTGATCCTCAGCTGGACGATCGTGGCGTCCTTGGGCGGCTGGTACACGGTCAGGAGCGGGGAGTACGGCTCCGGCGCGGCCGTCGTGACCTTCAGCCCGTCCCCGTAGGTGTAGGTCTGGCCGAACGACAGGTGCCGGGCCCGCTCCTCCGCGGCCGCCTTCTCCTTCTCGGCCTCGATCCGCTTCAGCTCCGCGTCGATCCGCTGCTTCTCCTGGGCGGCCCGTTCCTGGGCGGCCTTGGTCGCGGCCTCGGAGCGGGCGCGCGCGGCGTCCGCCTCGGCCCGCCGCTCCTCGTTGACCGCCTGCACCCGGGAGACGACGAACACCCCGGCGCCGACCGAGACCAGCAGGCCGGTGACGCCCAGGATCACGCCCGCCAGGGCCATCCCCCGGTTGGTCGCCGTGCCCTTGCGCGCGTAGCCCAGGCCGATGGCGCCGAACACGACGGCGAGCAGGGCCGGCAGCCAGGACAGCCAGAACAGGATGACGACCAGGCCGAGGACGACACCGACGATGCCGAGCACCAGGGCGGCGATGCCCAGGCCGTTGCGGGGCTGCGGGGCGGGCATCGGCATCGGGTACGGCGGCCAGTACGGCACGCCGGGCGCGGGCGCCGCGCCCGGGGCGGGCGGCACGCCGGGTGCCCCGGCGGGGGCGGGAGCGGTGACGGACGCGGGGGCCGCGGTCTCGCCCTGGCCCGGGGTCAGCGGCGCCCACGGGTCGGTGGCAGCCGCTTCCTCGGCGGACTGCGGGCTGCTGTCGGGCGGGACGGGAACGGTCATGCGGGATCCTTCGGAAACGTCGAGACGATGAGCTGCTGCCGTCCGGCCCCGGGGCGGGGTCCTTCCCGGGTTCCTCCGGGGTCCTTCCGGGGCGCCCCCGGGTCCTCCGGGTCGTCCGGGTCGTTCCCGGCTCCCCGGCGGCGGCGACCCGCCCCGCGCGAAACGGCCGCCACCTCGTGCCGGGCCCGCGCGTCAACCCCCTGGGACGGGACGCCGACAGGATCGGCGAGTGATCAACATACAGGGGCCCGGCACCGGCCCCGACGCCGCGGTCCGCGGGCGGCTCCGGGCCCGGGACGACGCCTCAGGACCCGTCCCGGCCGTCCGGGAGCTCCGGGCTGAACAGGTGCGCCCGCCGCACCCCGGCCCTGCGCAGCTCGTCCGCGACGATGCGCAGGACGGTGCGGGCCATGTGCGGGAGGACCAGGCCCTTGCAGTCCAGCCGCACGTACGGGATCGAGGCGTCGACGGCGGCGTGGTTGGGGCTGTAGGGCGGCATCTCCTCGTCCCAGGCGTCCTCGGCCTCCTCCGGCGAGAGTTCGCGGCCGTCCTCGAAGACCAGCATGAGCCGGGGCTCGGCGGCGGTGAGCGCCGCGACCGCGCGCGCCGGGTCGTCGGACCTGACGGCCACTCCGAAGACCTGGCAGGGAACAGCGCCGGGGCGGGTCCGCTCGATGGGCAGCGTGTGCGGATCCACCGTGATGCCGCCCGGCTCGCTCTCCGAGACGGCCGCCCGCCGCATCCAGAACGCGGCCTCGTCGCTCTCGCCGCAGGCCTCGACGACATGCCACAGCAGCTCCGGCCCCGCGCCGCGGACCGCCTCCTCGAACAGGTCGCGGGCGCGCTCCCACTCCCCCTCGTCCGCGGCCTCGCGCCCGCGCCCGAACGCGGCTTCGGCGGCGGGCGACAGGGGCGGCAGGGGCAGCGGCGACGGCTCCGTGGTGTCCACGGCCCCATGGTTACCACGGGCCTGCGACAGTCCGGTGTCCTGCGGGTGAGCACCCGGCCGCCGGGCGGCGCCCGCGCGGGACGGGCGAGGCGGGCGGGGAGGGGCGGATTCACCCAGGGCAGAACGCCGTGCTCTTCCCCCCGGGCCCCCGGTCCCTAGGCTGAAGGGGTGAGCACTCAAGCGCCGAACGAAGCCCGCGTCATCCCCCTGCGCCCGCACGCCTCGCCGCCCGCGTCCGGCGGGGAGTCCCGCCCCCCGCGGACGCCCGCGCGCAGGGAGCCGCTGTGGCGCGACGTCGTCGGCGACGTGCTGCGGCGCGAGCGGCTCGCCCAGGAGCGCACGCTGAAGGACGTCGCGGAGGCGGCCCGGATCTCGATGCCGTACCTGTCGGAGCTGGAGCGCGGACGCAAGGAGGCCTCCTCCGAGGTGCTCGCGGCGGCCGCCCGGGCGCTGGGGCTCGGCCTCGCGGACCTGCTCTCGCTCGCCCAGGACGAACTGGCCCGCTACGCCCCGAGCCGGGTCGGCCAGGGCCTGGCGGACCAGGGCCTGGCGGACCAGGGCCTGGTGGACCGGAACCGGGTGGGCCGGACGGGCCAGGGCCTGGCGGGCCGGGGCCGCACCTCGCCCGCGGGGCGGTACGACGGACTCTGCCTCGTCGCCTGACCGCGGCGCGGCACCGCGGCGGCCGGGTACGGCAGGGCTCGCCCCCTGCCGTCGCCCGGCCGCGCGCGGCTCACCCGGACGCGAAGCGCCGGCTCAGCACCTGGTCGGCGATCCCGTAGGCGACGGCCTCCTCGGCGGAGAGCACCTTGTCCCGGTCCATGTCCGCGCGCAGCGTCGCCGCGTCGTGGTGGGTGTGCCGGGACAGGACCTCCTCCACCTGCGCGCGGATGCGGACCATCTCCTTGGCCGCGAGGCTGAGGTCGGAGACCGTCCCCCGCCGGCCGCCGCTGGCCGGCTGACCGAGCAGCACCCGGGCGTGCCGGAGCACGAACCGCCGCCCGGGGTCCCCGCCGGCCAGCAGCACCGCCGCCGTGGAGGCGGCCTGGCCGACGCAGAAGGTGGAGATCGGCGCCTGCACGAAGGTCATCGTGTCGTAGATCGCCATCAGTGAAGTGAACGATCCGCCGGGCGAGTTGAGGTAGATCGAGATCTCCCGCTCCGGGTTCTCCGATTCCAGGTGCAGGAGTTGGGCGATGACCACGTTGGCGACCGAGTCGTCGATCTCGGTGCCGAGGAAGACGATCCGCTCGTTCAGCAGCCGGCTGAAGACGTCGTAGGTGCGTTCGCCCTGCGCGGTGCGCTCGACGACGTAGGGAACCGTGTACGAGCCCATGTCACAGTCCGATCCGTCGGCGGGAGGCGGCCGGGCGGATGTCGGCGACCGACTCCACCACCCGGTCCACGAGCCCGTACTCCCTGGCCTGCTCGGCGGTGAACCAGCGGTCCCGGTCGCCGTCGCGCGCGATGGTCTCCTCGCTCTGCCCGGTGTGCTCGGCGGTGATCCGCTCGATCGCCCGCTTGGTGAACTGGAGGTTCTCCGCCTGGATCTCGATGTCCGCGGCCGTGCCGCCGATGCCCGCCGAGGGCTGGTGCATCATGATCCGCGCGTTCGGCAGGGCGAAGCGCTTGCCGGGCGCCCCCACGGTGAGCAGGAACTGGCCCATGCTGGCGGCGAAGCCCATCGCCAGCGTCGAGACGTCGTTCGGGATGAGCCGCATGGTGTCGTAGACGGCCAGCCCCGCGGTGACCGAGCCGCCGGGGCTGTTGATGTACAGGCTGATGTCGGTGCGCGGGTCCTCCGCCGACAGCAGCAGCAGCTGCGCGCACACCCGGTTCGCCGACACGTCGTCGACCTGCGTGCCGAGCAGCACGATCCGCTGGGCGAGCAGCTGCGCCGCGAGGTGGTCGTCGAAGGCGCTGGGCGGGGTGTCGCCCTCCGCCGCGCGGGGCGGGGGCGTGGTGAGCGGGGCCATCGGGTCTCCTTGTCGAGGCGGGGGGCGGAACTCGCCGTCCACTCCACTCTCGACCCGGGAGGGCCCCCGGATGCGGCCGCTCTGCCCGCGGCGGATTCGCCGAGGGCAGAGCGGGCCGGCGCCCCGCCGCGCCGCCGGACCCGGGGCCCGTCCGCAGGGCACGGTCGGAAAACTTCCTGGATGACGAAGCTCCGACTGGGGTAAGTTCCGCCAGCACACCATCAGTTGACGAAAGATCAGCTGGGAGGTCGGGCGGATGGCCGGATCGGTTCGGGACGTCGTCGTGGATGTGGTGACACGGCTGGCGCCGGAGGAACTGCCGTTGCTGCGGGGGCTGGACGGACTGTCCTCCGAGGAGGTGGTGGCGCTGTTCGGACGCCGGCAGCGCGGCGAACCGCTGGGGTTCGGGCTGGCCGAGGCGGCCGCGCTGGCCACCCCGGTGGTGTGGATGGCGGTGGACGAGGCGTGCCGGGCCGCGGTCGGTGCCGGCGTGAGGCGCGCGGGCGGCGGGCTGCGGCGGCTGTGGCGGCGCGGGCGCGCCCGGCCCGCGGTGGAGCCGCCCGTACCGCCTTTGGACGAGCGGCAGTTGGCGGCCGTCCACGCCCGGGTGCGCACGGGTGCCCGCGAGGCCGGGTTCGACGAGCCGGCCGCCGGCGCGCTCGCGGACTGCGTGGTGGCCCGGCTGGCCATGGAGCCGGGCGCGCCCGCTCCCCCGGCGGAACCCGGCTCCGGGGCCGGGCGCGGGTCCGGCGCACCGCTCCTCCCGGAGCCACCGGCGTGAGCGCACCCGCCGCGCCGCCGGTGCCACCGATGCCACCGGAGCCGCCCGCCGTCCCGCCGGCCCTCGACCCACGGGTACTGCCCGCCGGAACCGCCCTGCGCTTCGGCCTGCTGCTGCTGTCCATGGTCGTCGCCGGCCACCACATGCTGACGACCATGCTGGAGCTGGTCCGCAAGGGCAGGGCGACGGAGTACGCCTGCAAGCTGGCCGCCGGGCTCGACCCCAACGGGGACTTCCTGGCGCAACTGGGAGTCGCCCCGGGAACGGACCCGGCCCTGCGCGCCTGCCTGGCCGCCGGACCGGACGACCCGTCGTGGCCGGTGCCCGTCGCGCTGGCGCTGGTGCTGGCCGCGGCCGCGACGCTGTACCTGCTGCTGCCCCGCTGGCGCCGGCGCTCGCGCCGGCTGGTGCCCGTGGACGGGCAGCTGCGGGAGGAGCTGGAGCGCCTGGCGGGGCAGGCCCGGCTGCCCGTGGTACCGGAGTTCGTGGTGGACCCGCGCCGGCTCGGCCCGGGGGCGGTGGCGTTCGGCCACGCGCGCCGGCGCACCGTGTGCCTGTACGCGGGGCTCTCGGTGAGCCGGCACAGCGATCCGGCCGGGTTCCGGGCCGTGGTGCTCCACGAGTTCGCACACATCCGCAACCGGGACGTGGACCTGGGGTACGCGGTCACCGCCCTGTGGCGGGTGTTCGCACTGCTGGTGGCCCTGCCGTTCGTGCTGGTGGTCGGCGGGACGCTGGTGGGCGCGGAGTTCGGGCTCTTCGTGGGCGCCGACCGGGTGTTCTGGCCGGCCGGGCGGGCGCCGCTGGTGCGGCAGACGGCCACCGCGCTGGGGATGGCGCTGCTGGTGGTCCTGGCCCGCGCCGACACGCTGCGCCACCGGGAGCTGTACGCGGACGCGGACGCCGTCGCCCTCGGCGCCGACCGGCGGGTGTGGGACGTGCGCGACCCCGCGGGCCCGGCCGCCCGGCTCGGCCGCCTCTGGCGGTCGCATCCGACCTGGGCGCAGCGGCGCCGGGCGCTGGACGACCCGGCGGCGCTGTTCACCCTGGCGCCGTTGCAGACGTTCCTGGTGGGCGCGGCCGGTATCGCCGTCCCCCTGCTGCTGCCCCCCTTTGCCGACGGGACGGTCGGGGTGTGGCTGGCCACCGTGCCGACGGCGACGATCCTCGCGGTGGCGGCCTGGCGGTCGACGGCGTACGCGGCGCACCGCGGGACGGCCGGGCCGGACGGGCTGCGGGCGGGGCTGTGGCTGGGCGCCGGCCTGGTGGTCGGCGAGCTGACCGTGGACATCACCGCCGGCGGCGGTTGGCTCCCGGAGCATCCGATCGCCCTGCTGGTGCCGCTGCTCGGCGCGTTGGCGTACGTCCCGTGGCTGGTGCAGTGCGCCCGGCTGGGGCTGGATCCGGGGCGCGGGCGGGTGGCCGCGGTGATGGCGCTGGCGGCGGCGGTGCTGGTCGCCGCGGCCGGGCTGACCTGGTGGTCGAAGGGCGGCCACCTGTACACCGCCGGGGACTTCCTGGTCCAGGGCGGGATCCGGGAGGTGCTGCTCCAGCAGTTCCCCGACGGGTGGGAGCGGCACCGGGCCGAGCTGGGGTGGATCGCCGCCGTGCTGCCGCGTCTCGGTACGGACGGGCGCACCGTGGCCTTCGCCGCGGCCGCGGGGGCGCTGTGGGCGCTGCCGTACCTGCTGTGGCTGCTCGGCGGGCACCGGGGGCTCGGCCGGGCGCTGCGCCGCGGGCTGCTGGGCGGTGCCTTGTGCGTGGTCGGGGTGCTGGCGGTCAAGGCGGCGCTGCACGCGGACCGGCCGCCGCTGGGTGAGCGCGGGAGCGGGTTCGCGCTGCGGTACGTGTGGTGGCTGACGGTCGCGATCTGGGCGGGGATGGTGGTCACGGCGGTGGTCGTGGCACTGGTGTCCCGGCGGCTGTGGCTCGTCGGGGCGCTGGTGGCGGCGGGGGTCGCCCAGGCGTGCGCGCTGGTGGCGGTGTTCCTGCTGATGTCGGTGGACGGCTGCCTCGGGCCGTTGCGGACCATGGGCGACAGCTGTCTGTGGGTACCGCGGGGCAGTTGGCCGCTGGTGCAGGTGCTGGCCGGCCCGGTGCTGCCGGCGCTGTTCGGGGCGGCGATGGCCGCGGCGCTGGTGCGGTTGCCGCTCGCGCTCGTCCGGCGGCGGGGCGACGGGCCGCAGACCGCCGACCGGGTGGCGCGCTCCGGCCCCCGGCGGGCGGTGCTCGCCGGGGTCCTCGTCGGGGCGCTGGCGCTGGGGCCCGTCGCCGTGCAGGCGTCGGGTTCGGGTTCGGCGGGCGGGCTCGGCCCCGTGGTGCAGCGTCCGGCCGACGCCCGGTCCGAACGGGTGCGCGTCTTCCAGCTGCTGATGTGGTACCGGGTCGGCGGGAAGCAGGACACCCTGGCGCTCATCGAGGGGTACCAGGCCTTCTACGACGAGGTCCAGGTGCTCGATCGGACGGCGCGGGAGCACCCGGGCGAGCAGGTGCGGTTCGACGGCCGCCGCTTCGCCGGGATCTGCACCACGCTCCACCGCGCCGCCGGGACCGCCCTGGGACACCTCCACATCCCCGACTCCGGCCTGGACGGGCCGTGGTGGGCGGCACTGGAGCAGACCCGACGGGCCGGGCAGCACTGCGCGCAGGTCATGGACCGCGACCGCGAGGAGCAGCCGGGCGAGGGCGACGCCGTGCTGGCGGAGGTCGCCGACGGGCTCCGTGCGACCCTGGGCGCCATCGATCCCGTCGTGCGGCGGATCGAGAGCGACGGGCCGCGGTACTGGCCGGACCTGGTCCGCATCACCGGTCCTCGGCCCTCGGGGCGGGGCGACGGCTGAGGGGCGGTCCCGCTCGGGCGGTCGGCTCGCCGAGCCGGCGGGCGGGGCCGGCCGCGGCCTGCTCGGGCTGAGCGCTCGGCGGCCGCCGAGCGCTCAGCCCGAGGAGACCGGGAGGACCGGCAGGGCCGGGAGGCGGTCCAGCGCGATCCCGAAGCGGGTGCGGTAGGCGGCGAGGGCCTCGTCGTCGGCGAGGGTCCGCTCGGTGCGCCCGCCGTCCGGGGTGGTGGTGATCAGGCGGTTTCCGCTGATGGTCACCCGCCCGCCGTCCGCGGTGGGCAGCGAGCAGGTCGTCGAGCGGGTGAAGTGGGAGTGCGGCGAGGTGGCCTGCCACCAGCAGGTCGGGGCGAAGTCGGCGAGTTCGTACGGGCGCGGGCCCAGGCGGTACTGCGGCGCGCCGTCCAGCAGGACGTCCAGGTCGCCGTGCCCGCCGGTCGGGACGAGGGTGAACGCGCCCTCGGCGTCGGTCTGTTCGCCGCGCTCGTCCAGGCGCAGCGGGTGGCGGCTGAAGCGGCCGAAGCCGACGTCGACCAGCCACGGCTCGTCGAGGTCCACCCGCAGGGCGAGGTGGTCGAGCGGCGGGCCGAGCCGTTCGCCGTCGAAGACGCGGGCGGCCAGCAGGCTGACCCGGTAGCCGAGTGAGGTGAGCAACTCGGCGAAGGAGCCGTTGAGTTCGTAGCAGAAGCCGCCTCGGCGGCGGGTCACGACCTTGGTCCGCAGGGCGGCGGGGTCGAGGTCGACGCCCTCGCCGAGGTGGATGCTCAGGTTCTCGAACGGGACGGTGCGCAGGTGCGCGAGCTGGAGCCGGGCGAGGGCCTGCGGGGAGGGCGCTCCGGGGTCGGGGAGGGCGATGCGGTCGAGGTAGGCGGACCGCTGGGCGGCGGTGAGGCCGGCGGGGGGCTGCTCGGGGTGTGGCGCGTGATCCATCCGGCCATTCCACCGGGGTGCGGGGCGCGGGGGCATCGGCTTTTGGTCCTACGTCCACCCGGACGGCCGTGCGCGGCCACGGGTCGGCGCCGCCCCCGGGCGCTGCCCCCGCTCTGCCCTTTCGGCCCTCGTGGACGCCCGCGCCGGGGCCGTAGTCTCGACGGCCGGGGGCCGGACGGCGAAACGGGAGGGCCGGGAAGCGTGCGCAAGGCCGTGACACGCTCGGTGCCGCCGGTGCCCGGGGCCGCGCCGAGGAGGCGTACGACGCCGGGCCCGGCCGCGGTGCCCGCCGCCCCCGGCAGGGCGCCGCACCCGGCCGAACTCGCGGCCCTCCAGCGGACGGTGGGCAACGCGGCCGTGACGCGCCGGCTGCAGCGCCAGGAGGCCCCCGGGGTCAGGGAGCAGGCGCGGCGCGACGCCGCCGACCCGACCGGGCACGGCGAGTGGGGCACGTTCCGCGAGGACATGGCCCGGGCGGGCTTCTCCGGGGACGTCACGGAGATCGCCTGGCAGCTCGTCCTCGGCGGCATCGCCGACCAGGGACGGCTCAACGACGAGGCCATGGCGCGGTTCACCGAACGCCAGGACCAGCGCGACCACCGCGCGTCGAACAGCTGGTACCAGGAGCTGGTGAAGGTCGTCGGCGACCACCTGGAGATCGACACGCCGACGCTGGCCCTGTGGTCGGGCGGCCGGGAGATCAGCGACTACGCCCTCGCCAAGGGCCACACCCCGCTGGAGGCCACCGCCTTCGGCGGCGTGGTCGACCGGCTGTCCCTGACCCCGGACTGGATGCTCAAGACGCCGATGTGGAACGTCCTGTCCAAGGCCTTCGTGAGCCGCGCCCGCGGCCCCGTCCACATCTTCCTGCGGGCCTACGACCCCGAGAGCGTCCTGATCGCGCAGGAGGTGCCGCAGCTGCGGGTGGTCATGGCGCTCGACCCGGCGGTGCGGCTCGTCTGGCACCCGGTGTACGCCGCGGCCGACGGCCGGCTGATGGAGATCACCCGGGGCCTCGACCTGGCCCCCGACGCGCCCTGCTCCACCCGCGACGCGTGCGTGCGGATCCTCTACGACTACCTGCGCCTCGTCCACGACCCGGCCAACACCCGCTCCGAGCGCGCCCACGCGGACATGAGCGCCCGCCTCGCCGCCAACGGCAACTCCCCGTAGCGCCGGCGGCCCGTCGCGCTCCCCCGCGCCGCCCGTGCGCAACCCCCGCGAACGACGCCGCCCCCGGCGGGTCCTCGGGAGGACCCGGCGGAGGCGGTCGCGGTCGGGGGTCGTGGTCGGGGGTCGTGGTCGGGGGCCGCTCGGGGCCCGGACGGTGGCCGGCCGGCCGTCAGGCCTCCAGGTGGGTGGCCACCAGGGTGGCGAACTCCTCGGGGGTGAGGATGCGGATGCCGAGTTCCTCGGCCTTGGCGCGCTTGGAGCCGGCCTTCTCGCCCGCGACCAGGAGGGTGGTGCGCTTGGAGACCGAGGAGGAGGCCTTGCCCCCGGCGCGTTCGATCAGTTCGTTCATCTGGTTGCGGGAGAGGTCGGCGAGGGCGCCGGTCATGCTGCCGGTGACGACGACGGCCTCGCCGGCCAGCGGTCCGCCGTCGCCACCGCCGTCGCTCCCCTCGCCGGTGCCGTTCCCGTCGCCGGTGCCGCTCTCCCCCGCCGCGGCGGCGGGGGCGGTCGGGGCGGTGACGGCGGTGCCCACGCCGAGGGCGGCGAGGCGGTCCAGCAGCGGGGCGAGGTCGACGAGTTCGGCGGCGACGACGCGGGCCTTCTCGGTGCCGATGCCGTCGACGCCGGCCAGGGTTTCGGCGTCGGCGGCGCGGATCGCCGTCATGCTGCCGAAGTGCGCGGCGATGCGGCGGGACATGGTCCGTCCGGTGCCGCGGATGCCGAGGGCGCAGAAGACCCGGTTGAGCGGCTGGGTGCGGGCGGTGGCGATCGCGGCGAGCAGGTTGTCGGCGCTGGTCTCCCCCATCCGCTCCAGGGTGAGCAGTTGCTCGCGGGTGAGGGTGAACAGGTCGGCGAGGTCGGCGACCAGTCCGGCTTCGACGAGCTGGACGGCGCGGGTGCCGCCGAGGCCCTCGATGTCGAGCTGGTCGCGGCCGGCCGCGTAGAGGACGGAGGCGACGGCCTGGCAGTTGCGGCCGCGGGTGCAGCGCCAGCGCTGTTCGGTGGTGTCGATGGCGTCGCCGCAGCGCGGGCACGCCTCGGGGAAGGCGATCGGCTGCTCGGCGCCGGTGCGGGCGTCGAGCACCGGGGCCTCCACCCGGGGGATCACGTCGCCGGCGCGGTAGACGAAGACCTGGTCGCCGATCATCAGCCCGCGCCGTTCGATGTCGGCGGGGTTGTGGAGGGTGGCGAAGGTGACGGTGACGCCGTCGATGACGACGGGTTCGAGGACGGCGCGCGGGGCGATGATCCCGGTGCGGCCGACGTTCCACTCCACCCCGAGCAGCCGGGTGACCTTGTGCTGGGCGGCCAGTTTGCGGGCCACCGCCCAGCGCGGGGCGCGCGAGCCCAGGCCGGCCTCGGCGCGGTCGGCGGCCAGGTCGGCCTTGACCACCACGCCGTCGATCCCGAAGGGCAGTTCGGCGCGCAGCGCGGCGATCTCCTCGATCCGCCGCTGGACCTCGGTGATGCCCGCGCAGTGCCGCGGGCGGGCGTCGGTGGTGGCGGCGGTGTTGGCGCCGAGGACGGCGAGGTGGTCCAGCAGGGCGCTGTGGTCGAGGCCCTCGGGGCCGACGGCGTCGTAGCCGAAGAAGGTCAGTTCGATCCGGTAGGGGCGGTCCTTGGCCCGCAGGGTGCCGGCGGCGCCGCTGCGGGGGTGGGCGAAGGGGGTGGCGCCGTGCTCGGCGCGCACCCGGTTGGCGTGCTCGAACTGCTCCTGGGTGAGCAGGACTTCGCCGCGCAGTTCGATGTCGGCGGGCTCGGTGAGCTCGGCGGGCAGGCCGAGGACGGCGTCGGCGGCGTGGGTGATGTCCTCGCCGGCGAGGCCGTCGCCGCGGGTGATGAGCTGCTGCAGGCGCCCGGCGCGGTAGCGGGCGGCGACGGCGAGGCCGTCGAGCTTGGGCTCCACGCACCAGGCGGCGACCGGCCGGCCCAGGCGCCGTTCGAGGCCGGCGGCCCAGGACTCCAGTTCCTCGGCGGAGAAGACGTTGTCCAGGGAGAGCATCGGCGCGCTGTGCGGGACGTCGCCGGTGGCGGCGCCGCCGGCCACCTTTCCGGTCGGCGAGTCGGGCAGGGCCTGGTCGGGGTGGGCGCTCTCGTAGACGGCGATGGCCCGCAGCAGGGCGTCGTACTCGTCGTCCCCGAGCGGGGTGGAGCCGTCGGTGTAGTACGCGGCGGCGGCCCGGACGGCGGTGGCGACGGCGTCGGCGTACGCGGACGGGGAGGCGAGCGGTGCTGCGGTCTCGATCATGCGGGAATCAT
Source organism: Kitasatospora sp. NPDC127116 (assembly GCF_042677365.1). Lineage (NCBI taxonomy): Bacteria > Bacillati > Actinomycetota > Actinomycetes > Kitasatosporales > Streptomycetaceae > Kitasatospora > Kitasatospora sp. NPDC127116. The sequence continues at coordinate 14,118 of NZ_JBHXTL010000089.1, read as the reverse complement.
GACGGCCGGCACTGACATCGGCGCCCGGAGCGGTCGGACCATCCGGGCGGTGGTGGGGGTGTCGGCGCCGTGGCGGCGGGCGTGGCGGCGGGCGTGGCCGGGGGTGGGGCCGGTGCCGAGGACGCGGCCTTCGGCGAGGGCGAGCCGGGGCGTGTCTTGTGCGAGGTCCGCCGCTGCACCGGCTGGATGCGACACATCACCCTGGCCATGCTCGCCCACGCCTTCCTGGCCGCGATGGCGGCAGCGGCGTCAAAGGGGGCTGCAGAAACGGTTCCCGCCCCATGGTCGACCTCACCGTGGCGAAGATCCGGCGGCTCCTGGCAACTGGCCGTCCGCACGGCCCGCGTCCGCCACGGTGCTCGCCCCGCGCTCATGCCTTGAACTGGTCCATCTGGCGACGGGAACGCCAGGCCGTCGCCCGCCGCTGCCACTATCAACGTCGACTGCACACGATCGAGGGGCGGTCCCATGAAGACCGCCCCTGATGGAGCACCAACCCACTACACTCCATCGCGCAGCCCTCTGAACAGGCAAAACGTCGAAGTCCTGCTGGAGTACCAGGCCCCGTAGCTAACCCCCCTCGCCGGAGCACGTGTAGAGGCGCTGCTGCATCGAGGCTTCCACCTGGGCGGCCATCCGGCGGTCGGAGGCGGCGTCGCAGGTACGCAGTTCGTGGTCGGCGGGCAGGGCGGTGAGTCCCCGCAGGGCCACGGCTGCCGTCCCGCTGTGGGGTTCGGCCGCTCGGGCGGCTTTCAGTACCCGGGCTCCCGTCTCGGTGGCGTTGCGTAGCAGCGGAAGCGATACGTGGTTGATCCACAGAGCGGCCGCGAAGGGCAGCAGGAAGGCCGCGAGCAGGAAGGCCGCCAGCGGGGCGGGCCAGAGCCCTCGGTGCGCGCCCGTCCACGCCCCTGCGACCAGGAACGCGAGGACCACCGCGCCGATCAGCACCTCCATCCGCCGGTTCACCCGGCATACGCGTTCGACGAGGTCCTCGTCGTCGGCCAGGCCCCGCGCCGCGAGCCGCGCGCGCAGGGCCTTCGCCTCCGGGGACTTCTCCACCGCCCAGCGCAGCGTGGTGAGATCGCCGGTGCGCGCGGACCCGAGTGAGCGCACGGCCGCCGCCTCGAACTCGTCTCCGGCACCGTCCTCCGCTCCCGCGCCGGTGCCGGCTGCGGCGGGCGTGGTCAGCGTGACGTCACCGGAGCGGGAGGCAACCAATCGGCCGCGCTCGTACATCTCCGTCACGGTCATCACCCCCAGGTTCCCGGCCAGGAAGGCGAGGTCGACCCGTGTCAGGTCGAACTCCCGCCCGGTCGCCAGCTGTTCCGCCCGGCGCAGCTCCCGCAGCCCGACGTAGCAGCACACGGCGGCCACGGCCACCGCCGCCGACACTCCCAGCAGAAGCACCAGGACCACCCACATGACGTCCCCTCTCCCCGTCGAGCCAGCCCCAGTGTGTAGCCCGCGACGACCGCCGAGCAAGTGGCAAGTGTGTTATGCAGAACGGGAGTTGACACTGACCTGGCGCCCGCCTGCCCGCCCGGCGGGCAGGGAAGCGACGACCGCCGGAGGACAGGGCGTGGAGGGCGGTGCCGTGGTGCAGCCGGTCGGTGTGGTGGGCACGGCAGGACCGCGCTGGGCGACTCGACCTCGTCGCCGATCCCGGCGGCCCGGCAGCGCTCGCGGTCGTCGGTCCAGGACTTCGGCAGGTAGAGCGCCCGGTCGATCAGGGTCCGGCCCAGCTTGCCGGAGTAGGCGAGGAAGACGCCGACCTGGCAGTTCTCGGTGCGGCCGGGGGTGCCGGAGTACTGCCGCTGGACCCCGGCCGACCGCACGCCCTTCTTCAGGAATCCGGTGTCGTCCACGATCAGCACGCCACCGGGATCGGCCAGGTGCTCGACGACGTACTCGCGCACGCCGTCGAGCACCCCGTCCGCGTCCCGGTCGATCCGGTTCAGCAGCCGCTGGATCCGGTCCGGCCCGCCGTGACCGGCCTCCTCGGCCACCGTCCAGTCGTTCTTGCGTTCCAACGGCGCCAGCAGACCCCGCATGTAGGCCAACGCCGAATCCCGCGCCTCGCTCCGCGCGAACCGGTGACCGAACCGCTCATGCAGTTCGGCGAGCCCGTCCGACCAGCAACGAGCATCGACATCGGACATGTCCCCACCCGTGAACAGCCCAACGAGCGAATCCAACAACCTTCACGGTAAGCACCGTTGCCGTACTAAGTACCCGGGGGTGCGCCCTCGGGGACGGGGGCGGCGAGGGCGGCGTCCGGCTCGGTGCCGGGTCGGGTGCCGGAGCGGGCGGGGAGCGGGAGCGGGTGGCCCTCGCGCCACTGGGCGGTGGTCCGCTCGCCGCCCGAGCGGCGCTGCCAGTACAGGTGCTGGGCGACGATCAGCGGGCCCAGCGCGGTGAGCAGCGGGAATCCGGTGGTGAGCCAGTTGAGGGCGAAGCAGGCGCTGACGGCGCTGGTGGTCAGCAGGCCGACGAGGGCGGCGACGGCGGCGGCGGTGCGGCCGTGGGCCTTGGCGGCGACCAGCGGGGACAGGACGAGCAGCAGCAGGTCGCCGAGGCCGACGGCGACGGGGGCCGGGCCGCCGGTGAGGGCGAGCATCGGGGCGAAGGGGCGGTCCTGGACCTGTTCGAAGAAGCGGGCGGTGGTGTCGGTGAGGGTGGTGGCGGTGAGGTCGTAGGCGGTGAGGACGGCGGCCAGGGCGGCGGTGTGGACGGAGCGCAGGCCGCTCTGGGTCCAGAGGTTGGCGACGCCGACGACGGCGGCGGCGATCATCAGGTCGCTGCCGGCCCGGGCGGCGCCGGGGTGGCCGGTGAGGGCGGCGAGCGTGGTGGCGGCGGTGGCGGTGAGGGCGGCGGCCCAGGACCAGGGGGCGGCGCGCAGCCGGGCGGCGGCGAGCAGCGGGGCGAGGGTGAACTGGACGGCCAGGCAGCCGACGAGGCCGAAGACGGCGGAGACGGCGGCGCCGGGCAGGGCGGTGTAGAGCAGCGGGGCGAGGACGACGCCGGCGCACAGGACGGCGATGTCGCCGCCGGTGTAGACGCCGACCGGGGGGCGGGGCATCCGGATCCGGGCGAGGTACCAGGCGGCCAGGGCCAGTTCGGCGGCGACGGCGGCGCTCAGTGCGGCCAGGGCGGCGGGGCTGACGGTCATGCGGTTCCTCCCCCGGCCGGGACCGTCGACGGCGACGGGGGTGCCGGTGGTGTGCCGAGGGCGCCGGGGCCGCCGGCGGTGCCGGGAGTGTCGAGGGTGTCGAAGGTGTGCTCGCGCAGGTCGGCGCGCAGGGGTGCGGTGGGCGGCATGGCGGCGCGGTCCTCGTACAGCACGATGTCGGACAGCCGCAGGCCGGCGGCGTGGGCGCGCTCCTCCAGGCGGCCGCGCAGGGCGGTGGCGGGCAGGCGGTCGACCAGCAGGTGCAGGCGGGCGGGCCCGTGGGGGCCGTCGGGGCCTTCGGTGAGGGCGTGGCGGGCGGGCAGCGGGACCTCCGGTTCGGCCTCGACCAGGTCGAGCACCTCGCGGGTGGTGACGGTGCGGCTGAGCGGCCCGTTCCAGCGGCCGAGGATCTCGGAGGTGGCGGGGAGGTGGGCGAGTTCGCAGGTGGGCGGCTCGGCGGGGAGGCGGACGAGGTCGCCGGTGGCGTAGCGCAGCAGCAGGGTGCAGTCGCGGTAGGGCACGTAGGGGGTGTGCACGACGGTGCCGGTGGCGCCGGGGGCGGTGGGTTCCCAGGTGAGCGGGTCGAGGACTTCGAGGTGTCCGAACTCGGTGGTGTGGTGGAGGTGGCCCCGGGTGCAGGGGGTGGCGCCGGAGGGCAGGATCTCGGTCATCAGGTAGGCGGAGGTGGCGGTGGCGCCGAACACCTCCTCGGCGCGGCGGCGCAGGGGCGCGGAGAGCACCTCGCCGCCGACGCTGATCGACCGCAGGCCGAAGTCGGCGCTGCGCCACTTGCGTTGTTCGGCTTCCTGGACGAGGGCGGCCAGGTAGGAGGCGGAGGTGGTCAGGTGGGTGATCCGGGGGTCCTTGCCGGGCAGGCCGAGCGGGGCGGCGAGGCGGTCGAGGGCCACGGCGGGGCCGACGGTGCCGAACTGGACGAACCCTGCGCCGGCGCGGGTGGCCGACTCCTCGGCGTTGACGAGCGGCAGGGTGGCGCGGGAGCAGCCGGCGTAGGCGACGGTGTGGCGGGGGCGCAGGCCGAGGCCGAGCACGGCGGAGATGGTGCTGAAGGCGACGGCGCACTCGAGTTCGGCGCGGGAGAACCACACCGCGGTGGGGGTGCCGCTGGTGCCGGTGGTGAGCGCCATCAGGACGGGGGTGGCGGCGTCCGAGACGAAGGCGGCGGGCAGGGCGCGCAGCGCCTGTTTGGGGGTGACGGGGACGCGCGACCAGTCCTCGGGCTCCAACCGGGCCGGGTCGAGGTCGAGTTCGGCGAACAGCCGGCGGTAGTGGGCGGTGTGCCGGGCGGCGGCGCGGGCGGTGGCGCGCAGGCTGCGCCGGGCCACCTCGCGCCGCACCTGCGGGTCGACGTGTCCGGCCCGGCCGGGCAGCAGGGCGGAGTCCTCGCCGGGCTCGCCGAACTCGGCGATGGTGGCGACCAGGTCCCGCGCGAGGCGTTCCAGGTCGCTCGGGCGTATTCGACGGTTCGTCAGGATTGCTGCGCCGTAACGCAGTTGGCTCAGCGCGGTCGCGAACAAGCGGGCTCCCCAGGCCAGGGTCGGACGGTACGCCACCCGGCCCCGGCCGGGGTCGATCGGATCAGGCCCCGATCAGGTCAGACCATGTGGAGGAACATGGCGGCGGTGAGGGTGCTGAAGGCGTACTTGAGGTAGTGCTTGACCATGATCGGTTCTCCCTCGTACGGGCCGGGCCGGCCGCCCTGACCGGGCGCGGCAGCGGATGCCCGTGGCCGGTTCTGGTCGACGGGCAACGGCAGTATAGGGACGGTTCGGCCACCCGCAACAGCCTGTGTGCACGGCCAACCTTCCGGCTGTTCACGTCAGTTCGTGGTGTCAGCACTCCAGGAGGGTGCAGCTCCAGTGCATGCCGCGCCCCATGCCGGCCAGGGCGATCAGGTCGCCGTCGCCGAAGTGCCCGGACGCGCGGTGGTGATGGAGGTCGAGGAGGTGGTCCGCGGCCCCGAAGTGGCCCCGCTCCAGGGAGATTTCGAGGTTGGTGCGCTCCACCGGGACGCCGAGCCGGTCGGCCAGCTTCGTCAGCGTGCCGAGGTTGTCGTTGAGCAGCACCACCCTGGCCAGGTCCGGGACGGACGCGCCGATCCGCTTGCAGGCCCGGGCCACCACCTCGCGCACCCGCTCGCCCATCAGGCCGGCGAACTCCTGGAAGCGCTCGGCGTCGTAGTCGAAGAACTCCATCAGGCCCCAGGCGTCGCGGGCCGGCGGGGGCGTCCGACCGCCGCGGAAGGGGTCGGCCGCCCCGCCCTGGTCCATCCGGAACAGGTCGGCGTAGCGGCCGTCGCTGATCGTCTCGCTGGCCCGCCAGCGCAGTTCGGGGTGGCCGCGCCCGGCCACCGCGGCGCCGGCGCCGTCGGAGAACAGCAGCGAGTTGGTGTGCATCCGGTTCCAGTACGGCTCGCACGTCCGGTTCGCCCCGACCACCAGCGCCCGCTGGTACTCGGGGTGAGTGGCGAAGCGGCCGGCGAGCAGGTCGAAGCAGGTGATGCCGCTGACGCAGCCCTGGCCGACGAGGACCGCCTCGGCACGGCGGGCGCCCAGCCGGTCCTGGAGGCTCGCGGCCGCGTCCCAGTACAGGTACTCGGGGATGTCGGTGATCGCGAGGACCACCAGGTCCAGCTCGGCGGGGTCGGTGCCCGCTTCGTCCAGGGCCGCCCGGGCGGCGTCGACGGCCAGGTCGGTGAGCCCGACCCCGGCCGGGCTGCGGTGGACGGTGCGGTAGCCGTACGCCAGGACGCGTTCGACGTCCTCGGTGTACTCCGACGCCACGTCGGCGACGGCGACGGGCTCCCCGAGGGCCGATCCGAACGACATCAGTCCGTAGTCCACGCCACTGCCCCTTCCGGCCGCGCGGCTCGCCTGTCCGCGCACTGTTCGACACCGGCAAGGTGCCGCTTCCGCCGCCGAGGGAGTTCGTCATCGAACTTCCGTTTCCCGGTCCGGCCCGACGCCCCGTCAGGCTATACAGCGCCGAGGAGCCCTGACCAGCACCGACACCGGCACCCTCGCCGCCCGGGCGGACGACGGATCACGGCGCCGGCGGGATCCCGGTGTGCGCGAGGGCGAGATCGACCATGCGGTGCATGACGGCGCCGGGAACGGCGGGATTCCGGGCGCCGGTCGCGGCCCCGCGCGGATCGAGCAGCAGCGCCACCAGGTCCTCCGGCGGCAGGGCCGGATTGGTCCGGGCGAGCCACCGCACGTCGCGGTCGTCGTCGGCGGCGAGCGCGGCAGCGGTGGCCGGGGCGAGCCGGCGGTGCCCGGCGGCGGCCCGGCGGACCACCGGGTCGGGGTCCGCGGCGGCCCGCTCGACGTCGGCGCAGCTGGTGGCGGGGTCGTCGAGCGCGGCGGCCCGCAGGCGCGGGTTCGGGTCGGCGGCGAGGCGCAGCAGGCCCTCGCGGGGGAAGTTGGGGTGGTTGCGCGGGCGGCCGGGGAAGGAGAAGGTGCCGTCCCACCACCCCGCCATGTCCAGGAGCATCCAGGGCGGGGCGTCGTCGCAGGACTCGGCCAGGAAGATCCGCACCACGCGGTCCTCGTCGCGGGCGAGGAGGTCGGCCACGTCGGCGGGCAGGCGCGGCGCCCTGGCGACGCTGCGGCGGACCAGCAGCTTCGGGGAGGCGGCGAGCAGGCGCATGGCCTCGGCGTCGGCGTGCAGGGCGGTGACCCACCGCAGCTCCGCGCTCCCGCTGCCGGGGTCGATGTCGGGGGTCGCGGCGGCCGTCGCCGCCAGCTCGGCGGGGTCGGCGGGGCCGGCGGGCGGGAGGGCGTCGCCCGGCGACGGTTTCCGGGCGGCGCCGGCCAGTTCCGTGAACAGCCCGCGCAGGCCCGACCCGGGCGTGGCGGCGATGAGCCTGTCCCACTGCGCCGGTGTCAGTCGGCCGCTCTCCGCGACAGCGATCCGCACGCGTCGGCCGGGGTGGGCGATCGCGGCGTCCACGACCTCCTCGGGCAGGTCGTCGCGGTGCAGGACGTCGTGCGTGCCGGCGTCCAGGAGGCACAGCAGCAGGTCGGCGGGCGCCGCGCGGTTGTGGCCGAGCCCGGACAGCCAGGCGAGGCCGGTCGCGCGCTCGACGTCGGTGGCGGAGGTGAGCGGGGCCCAGACGGGGCCGGGCTCAGCGGGCGGTGTCGGTCTCGGTGTCACCGGCCGGAGCCTACGCCCGCCGCCCGTACGGGCCCCGGGGCCGGCAGCCCGGGCGGCCTCCGAGGGGTGGGGTCGCGGGACGCCGGCGGCGGGGCGGGGTGCCCCGCTCAGCCCGCGAGGGCCGTGGCGAGGGTCTTGTCGAGGGCGTCGAGGCCGTCGGCGTAAATGCCGGCGAACAGGTCGACGACCTCCTGTTCGGTGGCGTTGTCGGGGTTGAAGCGGCCGGACCACTGGACCTCGGCGATGTCGTCACGGCCGGGGACGGCGTGGACGCGCAGGGTCGAGACGTAGCCGGTGACCGGGAAGGGGGCCCGGAGGATGGCGTAGCTGTACTGCCGCTCGGTCTCGTTGAAGTCCACGAGGCGCTCGACGATGACCTCGCCCTCGGGGTTCTTCAGGCTGCGGACGCGGCCGCCTTCGGACGTGGTGCTCTCGGGGATGTAGGGGAGCCAGTCGGGCAGGGCGTCGAAGCCGCCGATGAGGTTCCAGACCTGGTCGGGCGGGGCGGGGACGATGCGGCTGACGGAGGTGGAGGCCATGATCGTTTCTCCTGTACTGCGGCGGGGCGAGGGGTGGGGGTGAGGGGCGGGGTTCAGGCGCCGTTGGGCAGCGGGGCGGCCGGGCCGACCAGGCCGGCGGCGCGCAGTTCCTGCCAGAACGCCGCCGGGACGGTCTCGTTCAGCGCGGCGAGGTCCTCGGCGATGCGGCTGGGCCTGGTGGCGCCGGGGACGACGGCGGCGGTCACCGGGTGGGCGAGGGAGAACTGCAGGGCGGCGGCCTTGACGGACACGCCGTGCCGGGCGGCGACGGCCTTGAGGCGGGCGACCTTCTCGATGATGTGCGCCGGGGCGGCCTGGTACTCGAAGTGGGCTCCGCCGGCGAGGATGCCGGAGCTGTAGGGGCCGCCGACGACCATGTCGACGCCCTGCTCCTGGGCCATCGGGAGCAGGCGCTGCAGCGCGTACTCGTGATCGAGCAGGGTGTAGCGGCCGGCCAGGAGGAAGCCGTCGGGCTTGGGCTCGTCGAGGGCGAGGGTGAGCTCGATGGGCTCGGCCTTGTTGACGCCCAGGCCCCAGGCCTTGATGACGCCCTCGTCGCGCAGGCGGGACAGGACGCGGAAGGCGCCGGTGCGGGCCTCCTCGAACTTGGCCAGCCACTGGTCGCCGTGGAAGTCCTGGGCGATGTCGTGGACCCAGACGATGTCCAGGCGGTCGGTGCGCAGGCGCTTCAGGCTGTCCTCGATGGAGCGTTCGGTGGCCTCGGCGGTCCACACGTGGAGCATCTTGTTGGGGTTGCCGTGCTCGAACAGGCCGCCCTTCTCGCCGAGGTCGCGGTCGCCCTCCTCCGGTTCGTCGAGGATGACGCGGCCGACCTTGGTGGACAGCACGTAGGCGTCGCGGGGCTTGGCGGAGAGGACCTCGCCCAGGCGCTGCTCGGAGAGGCCGGCGCCGTAGAAGGGGGCGGTGTCGTAGTAGCGGATGCCGTGCTCCCAGGCCGCCTCGACGGTGGCCAGGGCCTCGGCGTCGGGGATCGCGCGGAACATGTTGCCGAGGGGGGCGGTGCCGAAGCCGAGCGTGCCGGGGAGGAGTTCCTTGAGGGACATGTCAGTGCCTTTGCGGAGCGGGCGGGGGCCCGTGGGAGGGGTGCCCGCCGGGGGTTGCGCCTGCACCGAGTGATTGGTGCAGACGCGCCTTACATGCAGGAACAATAGTTGCACGCGCGCTGCAATGCAAGGGGTGGGCCGCTCCGGGGCAGCAGCGGGCCGGGGCGACGGGCGACAGCGGGCCCGGGCGACGGGCAGGGGCGGGCCAGCACGGCCGCGGGCGGGGGCGGGGCCCGGCGCCCCTCCCCCGCCCGCGCGCCGTCCGGCTCAGGAAGCCGTGAAGGCGACCTGGTCGACGGTCCAGAAGGCGCTGTTCGTACCGGTGTAGCGGAACTGGAAGCGGGCGGTGGTGGCGCCGGCCGGGACGGCGACGGGGAGGTTCTCGACGGTGTTGAGGTCGCTGCGGTAGGACTTCACCGGCTGCGGGGCGCCGTTGTCGAAGACCACGTAGACGTCACCGGTCTGCGGCCCGTCGATCTTGTAGTTCGTCGCGAAGGACAGCACGCCGCGGCTCGCGCCGGAGACCGGGTAGGCCGGGCCGACCAGGGTGGAGTCGAACTGGCCGGCGCCGTGCGCCTTGTCGTCCCACTCGTCGGAGTCGGCGACGGCGAAGACGTTGCGGGCGCGCACATTGGTCTCGCGGGACTGGCCGAGCTGGGCGGCGGTCCAGAACTCGTCGGTGGCGAAGGTCCAGCCGCGCCACTCGGTGACGCCGCCGGTGGGCATGCGGGAGTTGTCGATGCTCCAGCCGGCCGGCGGGGTGTGGGTCCAGCCCTTGACCGCGGCCGGGATGCCGCTCTCGTCGGCGCGGGCCTGCAGGCCCGGGCGCAGCGCGTCGAAGGCGTCGGGGACGATCTCCTCGATCGGGCGGCCGTCGAGCTGCCAGGCGGGGTCGACGGGGGCGCCCTCGTGCTTGAGGACGGTGGGGGCGATGTCGACCGGCTTGACGTCGTAGCGGCGCGTGCCGGGGGCGTAGCCGGTGCCGCCGGCGATCAGGAAGGTCTGGCGCTCGTCGGCGCTGTTGCCGCCGTGGCCGCCGGCGTCGGTGTGGCCGTGGTCGGTGGTGACGAGGATCAGCCAGTCCTCCGAGGCGTACGTGGGGCGGGACCTGACGGCCTGGAGGACCTGGCCGACCAGGGCGTCGGCGGAGTGGAGGGCGGCCGCGTACTCGGGGCTGGCGCCGCCGTGGTTGTGGCCGGCCTCGTCGACCTGGTCGAAGTGCAGGAAGGTGGCGTCGGGGTTGCCGTGGGAGAGGTGGTCGACGGCGTCGGCGGCGGTCTTCGTGTCGTTCTCGCTCTCCTGCAGGCGCAGGTCGGCACGGCCGTTGAAGACGTTGCCGGCGATCGGGTTCCAGGAGCCGATCACCAGGGTGGAGTTGGCGGGGTCGGCGTTCTCCAGGCGGGTGGCGAAGTCGGGGTACAGGTCGAAGCGGGAGCCGGTGAAGCTGTTGTCCTTCACCTGGTGCTTGTCGGGCCACACGCCGGTGGCGATGGTCGACCAGCCGGGGCCGGAGAGGGTGGGGGCCAGCGGGTTGGCGTAGAGGTCGCCGGTGGCGGTCATGCCGCCGGCCATCAGGGCCTTGAGGTTGGGGGCGTCGGCGGTGAGCAGCTTGTCGTAGCGGGTGCCGTCGACGCCGATGACGAGGGTCTTGGCCTGCTTGGTGCCGTTCGGCAGGCCCTGGTACGGACCGCCGGCGGTGGCGGTGGCGGTGGCGGTCGCGGCGGTCGCGGCAGTGGCGGCAGTGGCGGCAGTGGCGGCAGTGGCGGCGGTCGCGGCGGTCGCGGCGGTCGCGGCAGTGGCGGCGGTGGCGGTGGCGGTCGGCACGATCAGCCCGGCGACGGTGGTGGCGGCGGCGAGGGTGACGGCCAGGGCTGCGGTGCGGGTGGAGCGCGGGGTGCGCAACGGATGACTCCCAACTGGTCGGCAGCACGGTGCAGTTGCACCGGAAGTGAGGATGGGCCGGGCGGGCGAGGACGGGCCCTCCGCGAATCCACGGTTGTATGAACAACCGCAGAAATTCAGACCAGACCCGTTATGCTTCCGTGATCCCTCACCCCGGGGTGCCCGCCCGGCCCGGACGGCGCTCGATAGGCTTGCGCGGTGAACCACCCCATCCCCAGGGCCGTCCCCGAGCCCGCCCGCGCCGGCGTCCCCGAGCACGGCCGGGTGCCCAAGTACTACCTGGTCAAGGCCCGCCTGGAGGAGCTGATCGCCGAGCTGGGCCCGGGCGGGCGGCTGCCCACCGAGGTCGATCTGGCGCAGCGTCACGGGGTCGCGCGGGCGACGGTGCGCCAGGCGCTGCGCGAGCTGCTGCTGGAGGGCCGGTTGCGGCGGCAGGGCCGGGGCACGGTCGTGGCCGGGCCGAAGATCGAGCAGCCGCTGTCCCTGAGCAGCTACACCGAGGGCGTCTCGCGCCAGGGCCTGCGCCCGGGCCGCACCCTGATCGCCCTGGACCGGCTGCCCGCCGACGCGGCGATGGCCCGGCTGCTGGAGGTCCCCGAGGGCGAGCCGCTGTGGCACCTGGAGCGGGTGCTGCGCGCGGACGAGGAGCGCGTCGGACTGGAGTCCACGTACGTGCCGGTCGCCCGGGTACCCGCGCTGGCAGGGGACTTCGACCCCGAGGGGTCCTTCTACGGCTATCTGCGCGAGCAGGGGGTGCGGCTCGGCGCCGCCGACGAGCGGATCGAGACGGTGCTGGCCAGCCCGCGCGAGGCCCTGCTGATCGGCACCCCGCCGGCGCTGCCGATGCTGCTGCTGCACCGCCGCAGCCTGGACGCGGCGGGGCGCCCGCTGGAGCAGGTGCGCACCCTCTACCGCGGGGACCGGTTCAGTTTCACCCTCGCCCTGGGCGCCCCGGACGCGAACTGACCGTCCGGCGGCCGCGGGTCCGGCCGCCGCCGGCAGGGCGTGCAGGGCGTGCAGGGCGTACGGGGCGTGCAGGGCGTACGAAGCGTCCGGGGCGTACGGGTGTCAGCAGGTGCCGACGCGGCCGTTGTACGAGGACCAGACCGGCACCCAGGGGCTGTTGTTGTCGTGCGGGCGGTAGACGACGAAGTTGCCGTCGTTCTGCATGCGCGCCCAGTTGGCGCTGGGGTTGCAGCCGAGGGCGGTGCCGGACCACCACTTGGCCTTCTTGAAGGTGTCGTAGACGACGAAGTTGCCGTCGTACTGCATGATCACCTTGCCCGGGCCGCCGCTGTTGGTGCCGCTGGCCCACAGCGCGTAGCCGGTGTTGGTGTCGTACTCCACGAGGTTGCCGTCGTTCTGGTAGAGCAGCCGGTAGTCGCCGTTGCCGGAGACGAGCGAGTCGCCGGGCAGCAGGCAGTTGCCCCAGTTCATGTGGTCCCAGCCGCTCGGGTTGCGCGAGCAGTTCCACTCACTGTTGACGTCGGCGGAGGCGCTGGTGGCGGTCGTCAGTCCGGTGACCGAGGCCAGTGCCAGGGCGGCGCCGACCAGGGACAGGGTTCGCTTGACCGTTCCGGTGTTCCTCATCGTTCCCCTCGTTTCTGCTGCGGCGCGGTTCCCGACCGGCCGCGGCACGGTGTCGTGGACGGCCGTACGGACCCGGGGCCCGCCCGCCGTCGTGCGGTGGGAGCGGGGCCTCTCGACCCCTGCGTCCATGGCAACGGGATGCGGGCGGCGGCCGGTTCACCGGGATTCCCGCGGCCGGCCGCCGGACCGGGGGCCGGGCGGAGGCCACCGGGCCCGACCTTGTAGGTTTCGGTGTCACCGGCTGCAAGGAGCCGGTGACACCTGGTGGGGAGGGGAGCCCGGCCGGGCAGGAAGGGGACGGACCCCGGAAGGAAAGGGCGGACAGTGGCCACGAGCACGCAGAGCGTGTTCCGCAGCGAGGGCGTACCCGTGACGGAACGGTTCGACTGCTGGCGGGAGTTGGTCAGCCGCACCCGGGACAGCGAGGTGACCAGCGTCCACTGCGACGACTTCCGGGCGGAGATGCGGCGCCTGGAGCTGGGCCCGGTGACCCTCCTGCGCAGCTCCTTCCAGCCGACCCGCTTCCACCGCACCGCGCGCCGGGTGCGGCGCTCGGACCCGGAGGTGTTCCACCTCACCCTGCTGCTCGACGGCGGCTTCACCCTGACCCGCGACACCGGGCGCACCGAGACCTTCGGGCCCGGCAACCTGCACATGCTCGACAGCTCCCACCCGTTCGACCTGCGGGCCTTCGGCTCCCGCGCCGCCCGCTCCCCCGGGGACCTGCGGATCGAGGCCGTCGGCGTCGACTTCCCCTCCGCCCTGCTGCCGGTGCCGCCGCACCGGCTGGAGGACCTGCTGGGCCGCGGCTTCTCCTCCCGGGAGGGCACCTGCGCGCTGCTCTCGGACTTCCTGCTCAACCTCGACCGGCAGGCCGCCCTCCTGGGCCCCGCCGACGCCCCCCGCCTGGGCGGCGTCGTGGTCGACCTGGTGGCCGCCTGGCTCGCCCGGGAGGTGGACGCCGAGGCCGCCGTGCCCGACGACAGCCGGCAACGGGCCCTGGTCGAGCACGTCCGGGCCTTCATCGGACGCAACCTGCACGACCCCGAGCTGACGCCCGCCGTGATCGCCGCCGCCCACCACATCTCCGTCAGCTACCTGCACCGCCTCTTCGGCCGGGAGTCCGGCGGCGAGACCGTCGCCGCCTTCATCCGCCGACGCCGGCTGGAGCGGGCCCGCCACGAACTGGCCGACCCCGCGCTGCGCTCCCTGCCCGTCCACGCCGTCGCCACCCGCTGCGGCCTGCCCCGCGCCGCCGAGTTCAGCCGCGCCTTCAAGGCCGCGTACGGCCTCTCCCCCCGCGAGCACCGCCACCGCGCCCTGACCGGGAGCGGGGGCGAGGGCGGGACCGGGAGCGGGGCCGGAAGCGGGAACGGGAACGGGGCCGTCGGCGGGTAGCCGTACGGGCAAGGGCAGCCGTACGGGCGGCGCGGCCCGTACGGACCGGGCCCACGGGCGCGAAAACCCCGCATCGTGAGCACCAGGTGCGCACGAGCGGGCGGGAATCCCGGATCAGTGCACGCAATGCCAAGGACTGTCCACTCAGCGCCAACACGGCGGGGGTGACGCCCTGGCATCCTCCCTGAGGGACACCGCGCAGCGGAACGTCGAGTTCCGTTCCGCGCCGGCGGCCCGGCACGCCACGGGGGAGCGTGCCGGGGCGCCGGGTGCCGCACCGCCC
>NZ_JBHXTL010000088.1:0-43607 GCF_042677365.1 Kitasatospora sp. NPDC127116 | reverse complement strand
GGGCCGGACTGCTTCCTCCGGGGCTCCTCATCCCGGCGGCAGGGGCTGCCACAGGCAGCCGCAGTCGGGGTGCCCGCGCAGCCGCAGGCGCCTCGGCATGCCGTCCCCGGCCGAGACCTCGCACCAGCCGTCCACGCTCGGCGGCCGGCCGCCGTCCAGGAACACCTGGACGTGCAGCGCCGCCAGCCCGGCGACCGCCGTCGCCAGCGCCGTGTCGCAGGCCGGGGTCCGGGCCCGTCCGGGGCCTCCGTCGGCGAGCTGGGCCAGGACCCGGGGCCAGGCGGCGTCCTCGTCCTCCCGGCGCAGCACCAGGCAGTGCCCGCAGGCGGACACCCCGGGGATCACCAGCGGTCCGACGACGCCGAACTCCTCGACCACGCCCACGTAGAGGTGCGGCACCCCGGCCCGCAGCAGCAGTCGGGCCTCGTACGTCCCGCCGGCGAAGGCGGCGCTGCCGTCCCGCGGCGCGAGGACCACGAAGTCCGGTGGCGGCTCCCCGGTGCGGCGCCGGGGCAGGGGCGCCGGCGGCCGGCCGGTGGCCCGCTGCACCGCCTCCCGGGCCGCCGTCGAGCGCAGCCGTCCGACGTCCCCGGGCGGCAGCCCGGCGGGGGAGCAGTCCTCCGGCCTCACCCGGCCGCGGTCCGCGACCGTGACCGTGCCGGTGCCGCCCGCCGCGAGCACCGCCGCCACGGCGGCGCCGACCCGGCCCGCGCCGCGCACCTCGATCCGCGCGTCGGCCCGGCGGCCGAGGACCGCCGGTGCGGCGCCCGGGCCGGAGTGGACCAGGGAGAGCGAGGCGAGGTCGGGGCCGAGCAGGTCCCGCTGCTGCGGGGGGAAGCGGGCCAGGGCGCGGCGGTCGGCCTCCGCGTCGTCCAGCAGGCCGGTCTCCTCCAGGCCGGTGAGCAGGGTGTCGGCCGGTTCGCGGCCGAGCCCGATGCGTTCGCCCTCGGTCAGGAGCTCCGGTCGCTCCCGTGTCCCGTCGAGCAGCGCGAGGAAGTCGCAGAGGGTCTTGTCGGCGTTGCCGAGCACCCCGGCGAAGCGGGTGACGGTGCCGAACTGCAGGGTCTGCGGGTCCCGCCAGCTGCGGGACAGCGCGGGTTTGAGGGCGAGGCGCACGACGATCTCCCTTCCGATCGTTTCCGGACGGCCGACCGCAGCTTGCCCCATCGCGCCGACGTCGTGCGGAAGGTTGTCCACAGGGCCGCGCGCATGATCGCACCATCCGTTCGCGCGCCCTGTGGATAACCGGCCATCCCCTCCGGCGTCGGTTTCCGGACACCCGCCGTCGACTTTTCGTTCCCGATCACTCCATGAAAGATTCCGGCCACGGCAGCGGACTTCTGTCCGTGGTACCGGGTAACGTCGTGTGCCATGGCAGCCGAGCGGGACTCCCATCCACCGGCGTCGCGTCGGCGTGCCCGCGCAGCGTCCGGGTCGCAGGTCGCGGCGCCGAACACACGCGGGCGCCCCGACCAGCGGCAGCAGCCGAGGCCGGCTCCACCGCAGCCGCCGCCCTCCGGCGCGGCGGCCCCCGAGGCGCACGAGCGCGGCCGGGTCGAGGTGCGCCGCAGCGCCCGCCGCAGCCGTACGGTCTCCGCCTACCGCGAGGGCGACCGCACCGTGGTGCTGATCCCGGCCCGGATGTCGCACGCCGAGGAGCAGCGCTGGGTCGCGCAGATGCTGGAGAAGCTCGCCGCCCAGGAGTCCCGGCGGACCCCCGGTGACGAGGCCCTGATGACCCGGGCCCGCGAGCTGTCGGGCGCCTACCTGGACGGTCGCGCCCGGCCCAGCCAGGTCCGCTGGGTCACCAACCAGAATTCCCGCTGGGGCTCCTGCACCCCCAGCGAGGGGACGATCCGCCTCTCCCACCGGCTCCAGGGCATGCCGGAGTACGTGCTGGACTACGTGCTGCTGCACGAGCTGGCGCACCTGCTGGTGCCGGACCACGGCCCGGCGTTCTGGGCCCTGCTGGAGTCCTACCCGCGGACCGAGCGGGCCCGCGGCTACCTGGAGGGCGTGGTCTCCGCCGCCCGGCTGCCGCACATCCCCGGCGCGCGGCACGCGGCCCCGGATCCGTCCGGGCCGGACACCTCCTGCGGCTGAGGCCGCGGCGGCGCGGGCGGGGAGGGTGCGCACCCGGCCGGAGCCCGGTCGGTCCGACCGGAGGAACGACGGAAGGGGGCGCGGGCCAATAGGCTCCGCGCCCCCTTCCGGTGCCGCACCTCAGCCGGTCAGCTGCCGCGCCCGGGCCACCAGGTCGCGCACCGAGTGGTCGGTGAGCTCCGGCAGCCGGTCGTAGTCGAACCAGCGCAGGTCCAGCGACTCCTCGCTGATCAGCGCCTGCGCGCCGGCCGGGGCCAGCGCGATGTACTGGACGTCCAGGTGGGTGTTCTCCGGCCGGTCCTTGCCGGTGCAGCGGACCAGGTGCCGGTCCAGCTTGGCCGGCACCGGGGCGCCGTCGCTCTCCAGCAGCACCAGGTCGGGGATGCCGGACTCCTCGACGGCCTCGCGCAGCGCGGCCGAGGCGAGGTCGCGGTCGCCGGGCTCGCAGTGCCCGCCCATCTGGAGCCACATGCCGACCTTGGGGTGCAGGGTGAGCAGCACCCGCCCGGCGGCCGGGTCGACGACCGCCGCGCTCGCGGTGATGTGCGCGGGCAGGCAGGAGCGGTACAGGCCCTCGGGCTGCTCGGCCAGGTGCTCCAGGTAGTCCAGCCGCAGCCGCTCCTGGTCCTCGTCGGCGGGCCGCCACCCGGTCAGCGCGCGGACGGCGTCCGCGTGCAGTCCGGTGCCGGGCGTCCCGGTGGCGGGCGTCTCGGTCGCCGTCATGCGGTGGGCTCGCCCTTTCCGTCGGTGCCGTCCTCGTCGGTTCCCGGCCGCTCGTCCTTCTTGGTGAGGTCGGGCTTGCCGGCCGCGGCATCGCCGAGCAGCTTGTCGAAGGCGTCGAAGTCGATGCCGCCCTCCAGGTCGTCGGCGGAGCCCCGGTGCACGAAGGCGTCCGGGTCGTCCAGGTCGGCGGCGGTGGGCAGCATGTCCGGGTGCTCCCAGAGCGCGTCGCGGCCCTCGATGCCGCGGGCGTCCGCGAGCAGCGCCCAGAGCCGGGAGGCGTCGCGCAGTCGGCGCGGACGCAGCTCCAGGCCGACCAGGGTGGCGAAGGTCTGCTCGGCGGGCCCGCCGGCCGCGCGGCGGCGGCGGACGGTCTCGCGCAGCGCGCCGGCCTGCGGCAGGTGCGGCTCGGCGGCGGCGTGCACGACGGCGTCGACCCAGCCCTCGACCAGCGCGAGCGCGGTCTCCAGGCGGGCGAGCGCGGCCTTCTGCTCCGGGGTGTCCTCGGGCTGGAGCAGGCCGCCGGCCAGCGCCTCCTGCAGCGCCTCCGGGTTGCTCGGGTCGAGCTGGCCGACCAGTTCCTCCATCCGGGAGGTGTCGACCTTGATGCCGCGCGCGTAGGCCTCGACGGCGCCCAGCAGGTGGGCCCGCAGCCACGGCACGTGGGCGAAGAGCCGCTGGTGGGCGGCTTCGCGCAGGGCGAGGTAGAGCCGGACCTCGTCGGCGGGCACGTTCAGGCCCTCGCCGAACTCGGCGACGTTCTGCGGCAGCAGCGCGGCCTTGCCGGCCGGGGCGAGCGGCAGGCCGACGTCGGAGGAGCCGACCACCTCGCCGGCGAGCGCGCCGAGCGCCTGGCCGATCTGGGTGCCGAACATGGCGCCGCCCATCGAGCGCATCACGCCCATCAGCGGGCCGGCCATGGCCTGCATCTCCTCGGGCAGCACGCCGCCCATGGCGTTGCCGACCCGCTCGGCGACCGGGTCCACCAGGTCCTTCCAGACCGGGAGGGTGGCCTCGATCCACTCGGCGCGGCTCCAGGCGACGGCGGTGCCGGCCCCGGAGGGGAACTCGGTGGAGCCGTCGAGCCACAGGTCGGCCAGGCGGACGGCCTCGGCGACGGCGGAGCGCTCGGCCGCGCTGACCGAGCGGTCCTTGCTCTTGCCCTCGGCGGGCTCGGCGACCACGGTCTGGCGGGCGATGTTCGTGGCGAGGTCCCAGTTCACCGGGCCGCCCTCGAACGAGAGCATCTGGCCGAGCTGCTGGAAGGCGGCGCCGAGGTCACCCGGGTTCATGCCGCCGAACATCGCGGCGAAGGGGTTGTCGGCTCCGGCGCCGCCCGGGGCGCCGGGCATGCCGAACATCGCGCCGAAGGGGTTGCCGCCGCCGAAGCCGAACGGCTGCGGACCGCCGCCGGACTGCTCCTGGTCCTTCTTCTCGTTCTTCTGCGCGTCGTCGGGCTTGGCCTTGCCGTCCTCGGGCTCCTCGGGCGGAACGCCGAATCCGAAGGGAAGGTCGCTCACGGGGTCCTCGATCCGGTCGGCCGTCATGCGGGTGTGGCGGAAAAGTCTGCGCCCGGGGCGGCGGCGGAGTGGGGGACTCGGGGGCGGCTCCCGCGCGGCAGGCCCGCGCCGGGTGCACCGCCGGGCCTTCGCCTCGGGCAGGATGGACGTACGTGACACACGTCCGTACGCACATAAAGCTAACCGTGGAGGATGGCCGGTGAGTTCCCCGCCCTCGGACGTTCGCTCTGGGCTGACCGGAGGAGAGGACGCGTCGGACACCACGGCGTCGCCGTCTCCAGCCTACGGCGGACGGCCGCTGACCGTGGCGGTCACCGGCGCCGCGGGGGTGCTGGGCGAGCGGGTCGCCGCCCGGCTGGTGGCCTCCCCGCACGTCCGGAAGGTCCTCGCCGTGGACGACCGGCGGGGGGAGGTGCCGGGCGTGCAGTGGCGGGTGCTCGACGTCCGCGACCCGGCGGTGGCCGAGCGGCTGGCCGGGGTCGACGTGGTGGTGCACCTGGCGATGGACTTCGGCATGGAGTCCGACGCCCGGGCCCGCAGCGCCTACAACGTGCGCGGCGCCCAGACGGTGCTGACCGCGGCCGCGGCCGCCGGCGTCCACCGGGTGGTGCTGTGCACCTCGGCGATGGTCTACGGCGCGCTGGCCGACAACGAGGTGCCGCTGGCGGAGGACTCCGAGCTGCGGGCCACCGAGGAGGCCTCGCTGGTCGGGGACCTGCTGGAGATCGAGCGGCTGGCCCGCCGGGCGCCGCGCGCCCACCCGGGCCTCCAGGTGACGGTGCTGCGCCCGGCCGTGGTGGTGGGCCCCGGCGTGGACACCGTGCTGACCCGGCACTTCGAGGCGCCCCGGCTGCTGGTGGTGGCGGGCTCCCGCCCGTGCTGGCAGTTCTGCCACGTGGACGACCTGGCGGCGGCGCTGGAGTACGCGGCGCTGGGCCTGGTCGAGGGCGAGGTGACGGTCGGCTGCGACGGCTGGCTGGAGCAGGAGGACGTGGAGCGGCTGTCCGGGATCCGGCGGATGGAGCTGCCGGCCTCGCTGGCGCTCGGTACGGCGGCGCGGCTGCACCGGCTCGGTCTGACCCCGGCCCCGGCCGGGGACCTGGCGTACACGATGTACCCGTGGGTGGTGTCCGGCAGCCGGCTGCACGAGGCGGGCTGGCGTCCGGCGCACACCAACGAGCAGGTGCTGGCCGAGCTGCTGGAGCAGGTGTCCGGCAAGCACGCGGTGGCCGGTCGCCGGCTGGGCGGCAAGGAGGCGGCGACCAGCCTGGGGGCGGCCGGGGCGACGGTGGCGCTGGTGGGTACGGCGGCGCTGGTGCGCCGGGCCCGCAAGCGGCGGCGGTTCTGACCGGTCGGCCCGGGTCGGCCGGGTCCGTCCTGCCGTAAACGGGGGGCGGGCGCTGGGCGGCACGCGCTTCTCACGATGCGAAATTCCGGCGTCGTGATGCGGAAAGTACTTGCCCCGTCCCGTCCCGGATGGGGAATCATGGGGTCATGTCCGAGAACCACGACCCCATCCGCCTGCTCGCCATCCGCGACACCCCGCTCTCGCTGGACGAGGTGTACGAGGCGGTCGGCGACGACGCGGCCGGCGGCACCACCGTCTTCGTCGGGACGGTCCGGGACCACGACGGCGGCAAGTCGGTCTCCGCGCTGGAGTACAGCTGCCACCCCACCGCCGAGCAGGAGATGCGCCGGATCGCCGAGAAGGTGGCCGCCGACTTCCCGGTCCGGGCGCTCGCCGCGGTCCACCGGGTGGGCCGGCTGGAGATCACGGACAAGGCCGTGATCGTCGCCGTCTCCTGCGCCCACCGCGGCGAGGCCTTCGCGGCCGCCCGTCGGCTGATCGACGACCTCAAGCACGAGGTGCCGATCTGGAAGCACCAGGTCTTCTCCGACGGCGGGGAGGAGTGGGTCGGCGCCGGCGGCTGCTGAGAGCGGGACCGGTGCGACGGAACCGATCGGCACACCTCGTGCGTCGGTCGGGGCAGGCGCGCCGAGGTCTCACTCCAACGGGTCCGTGACGGCGCTCCGAATACTCCCTGGAAGTGAGCCGATCGGCCGTCCCGTGACCCGGATGGCGCCGGCCGCGTTGTCCGCCGGAGTGGTTAATCTGCTCATAGACACGACGAGCTGGGAGTACTGACATGGGTGCGCTCGCCTGGTTGATCATTCCGGTGGTCGCGGTCCTGGTCGCCGCCCTCTGGGCGGTGTGGGCCCAGCGGGCGCCGCGGGCCACCGGGGACCCGGCCTCACTGGCCGAGCACCGCCGTTTCATGGCCGCCATGGAACGCACCACCGCCGGCGCGGCCGCCCCCGGCGAGGGCTCCGGCAGGTAGCCCGGCGGGCGCCGCTTCGGGCGCGTCCCGTACTGTCGTGGCATGCCACGCCGCTCCGCGACGATGCTCGCTGCCACCCTGCTGCTCATAGCGCTGCTCTGCGTCTCGGTGCTGATGAAGGTGCCGTACACGGAGATGAGCCCGGGGCCGACGTACAACACGCTCGGCAACCAGGGCGGCAAGCCGGTGATCAGCATCAGCGGGCACGACTCGTACCCGACGAGCGGCCACCTCAACATGACCACCGTCCAGGTCACCGGGGCCAAGTACGAGCCCAGCCTGGTCAACGCGGTGGTCGGCTGGCTGCGGGACGACGTGCTGGTGGTGCTGCACGACAACGTCTACCCCAAGGGGCAGTCGGACGCGGAGGCCAAGAAGCAGAACGCCGAGGAGTTCGCCTCCTCCGAGGACAGCGCGCGCACCGCGGCGCTCAAGCAGCTGGGCATCCCGGTGGGCAGCGAGTTCATCGTGAAGTCGGTCACCGCGGGCGCCCCGGCCGAGGGCCGGCTGCACGCGGGGGACCAGATCGTGGCGGTGGACGGCACGCCGGTCGGCTCGGTCGAGCAGGTGGTCGCGGCCGTCACCAAGCACAAGCCGGGCGAGTCGGTGGTCTTCACCGTCGTGCCGCGGGTCAAGGACGCGAACGGCGCCGCCACGCAGGGCGGGAAGACCGACGTCACCGTCCCGACCGTCCGGGCCAAGGACCTCGACCCGAACGCCTCCGCCGAGCGGGCGGAGCTCGCGGTGGTGGGCATCGGCACCGGGATGCGGCACACCTACCCGTTCCAGATCGACATCGGCCTGCAGGACGTGGGCGGCCCGAGCGCCGGCCTGATGTTCTCGCTCGGCATCATCGACAAGCTCACCCCCGGCGGCGACCTCACCGGCGGCAAGTTCGTGGCCGGCACCGGGACCATCGACGACGACGGCAAGGTCGGCCCGATCGGCGGCATCTCGATGAAGCTGATCGCCGCCCGGGACGCCGGGGCCGAGTACTTCTTCACCCCGTCCTCGAACTGCGCCGAGGCGACCAAGAACGTGCCGTCCGGGCTGACCCTGATCAAGGCGGACACGCTGGACGGCGCGCTGAAGTCGCTGGAGCAGGTCCGCTCCGGGCAGACCTCCGCGCTGCCGTCCTGCTCCGCCGGCTGACAGGCCCGGCCGACCGCCCGGCGGGCGCCGGGCGGCCGCCGGGAGAGCCGGCGGGGAAGGCGTCAGGCGAAGGTCGCCAGCAGTGCCTCGGTCAGGCCCGGCACCAGGTCGGGGCCGGTCAGCACCTCGCGGGCGACGTCCTTGGAACGCAGCCGCAGGGCGATCTCCTTCTTGCCGCCGCGCAGCACCGCGGCGGTGATCCGCACCTCCTCGCGCTTGGGGTGGTTGGCCACCCACTCGGCGAGCTGGGCGTCGCTGGCGCCCCGCGGGCGGGACTGCTCGGCGCCCGGGGGCAGCATCATGCGCTCGACGACCAGGGCGCAGCCGGCCACCGAGTCGGGCCAGGCGATGGTGCCGAGGAACTTGTCGAGCTCCATGCCGGCCGGCAGCTCGTCCTGCTCGATCGGGGTCAGGCCGGCCTCGTCGCCCTCGGCGAGGCCGAGCTGCTTGGCGATCTTCGGGTTGGCCTTGCGCAGGGCGGCGCTGTCCACCAGGGCGAACAGCCGGGCCGGGAGGTCCCAGCCGAGGGTGGATGCGTACTCGTCGATCTCCAGCGCGGCCCGGGTCAGCGGGGTGGCGGCCGGGAGCTTGGAGACGTCGTCGGGGGAGTTGTTCAGATCAGACGCGTCGGACATGACTCAATCCTCACACGCCGGGCGGGGCCCGCTCGCCGGGCGGTCCGCCGCGGGAGCCGTCGGCAGGGGCGCCGCGACGACCGCCGCGGGGGCCGCCCGGAGGGCCGCCGGAACCGCGGCCGGGACGGCCGGGGGCGGACCGGCGTCGTAACCGTCTGCTAACGGTGGGAACTCGACCAAAGCCTGGTTAAGTTTCTCTGACGACCGACCCATTCAGACGACACAGCCGAGGTGCCACCGTGGTCTTCCAGATGCCCGAACGCTCAGAGCCGGGTTTCCGGCGCAGGGTAGGCCCGCCCTCCCGGCGAGCGCGGGTGGCCCTGCTGACCCTGGGCGTGCTCGCGGTGCTCTTCCTGCTGTTCGTCATGTTCGCGGGCTTCTGGACGGACTGGCTGTGGTTCAAGTCGGTCCACTTCTCCTCGGTGTTCACCACCCAGCTGTGGACGAAGACCGGCCTGTTCGCGGTGTTCGGGCTGCTGATGGCGGTGATCGTCGGCTTCAACATCTGGCTGGCGCACCGGCTGCGGCCGCCGCTGTCGGCGATGTCGGTGGAGCAGCAGAGCCTGGACCGCTACCGGGCCGGCCTGGCGCCGTTCAAGCGCTGGGCGCTGATCGGCATCTCGCTGGTGATCGGCCTGGTGGCCGGCGCCGCCGCCTCCGGGCAGTGGCGGACCTGGCTGATGTGGACGAACTCGACCTCCTTCGGTGAGAAGGACTCGCAGTTCGGCATGGACGTCTCTTTCTACGCCTTCGACCTGCCGTTCTACGAGTTCGTGCTGGGCTTCGCGTTCAGCGCGGTGATCGTCTCGCTGCTGACCTCGGCGCTGGTGCACTACCTGTACGGCGGGCTGCGGCTGCAGGGCCCGGGCCGCCGGGCGAGCGTGGGCGCGCAGGGGCACCTGGCGGTGCTGCTGGGCGTGTTCGTGCTGCTGAAGGCCGTCGCGTACTGGCTGGACCGGTACGCGCTGGCGGTGAAGACCGGCTCGTACAAGGGCGTCTCGGGCTGGACCGGCCTGCGCTACGTGGACGCCAACGCGTTCCTGCCGGCCAAGACCATCCTGTTCTTCGTCGCGATCATCTGCGCGGTGCTGTTCTTCCTGACCCCGATCCGCCGCACCTGGGCCCCGGCCCTGATCGGCCTGGGGCTGATGGTGCTGTCGGCGGTGCTGATCGGCGGGCTGTACCCGGCGATCGTGCAGCAGTTCCAGGTCAAGCCGAACGAGCAGGCCAAGGAGACGCCGTACATCCAGAAGAACATCGACGCCACCCGCCAGGCGTACGGCATCGCGGACGCGCAGACCACCCAGTACACCCCGCAGGGCACCACCAACGCCGACGCGCTCAAGCCGGACGCGCAGACCGTCGCGGACATCCGGCTGCTGGACCCGAACGTCGTCTCGCCGACGTTCCAGTCGCTGGAGCAGCAGCGCAACTACTACGCCTTCCCGAGCACGCTGGACGTGGACCGCTACGGCACCGGGCAGGGCAAGCAGGACAGCGTGATCGGCCTGCGCGAGCTCGACCTCAACGGCGTGCAGCGCAACTGGATCAACGACCACTTCAAGTACACCCACGGCTACGGCGCGGTGGCCGCCAAGGGCAACCAGGTCGACGACAAGGGCCAGCCGGTGTTCACCGAGTCGGGCCTGCCGGCCACCGGCACGCTGGGCGACTACCAGCAGCGGATCTACTACGGCGAGAAGACCACCACCTACTCGATCGTCGGCGGGGCCAACAAGGAGATCGACTACACCGATCCCAAGACCGGCCAGAACGCCGAGTACACCTACTCCGGCGGCAGCGGGGTCTCGCTGGACAACCCGCTGACCCGGGCCGCGTACGCGGTGCGCTTCAGCGAGCCGCAGATCCTCTACGCGGGGGCGATCACCGACGGCGCCAAGGTGATCTACAACCGGACGCCCAAGGAGCGGGTGGAGAAGGTCGCGCCGTGGCTGTCGATCGACGCCGACCCGTACCCGGTGGTGCAGGACGGCCGGGTGCTCTGGGTGCTGGACGGCTACACCACCTCGGACGGCTTCCCGTTCTCCTCGAAGACGACGCTGGGCGCCGCCACCAAGGACTCGCTGACCAACCAGCGCGGTGAGCTGCTGACCGTCGCCAACCAGGTCAACTACATCCGCAACTCGGTCAAGGCCACGGTGGACGCCTACACCGGCGAGGTGAAGCTCTACCAGTGGGACGACAAGGACCCGGTCCTGAAGACCTGGATGAAGGCCTTCCCCGGCACCGTCGAGCCCAAGGCGGACATCCCGCAGGGCCTGCTGCCGCACCTGCGCTACCCGCAGGACATGTTCAAGGTGCAGCGCGACCTGCTCGGCCAGTACCACGTCACCGACGCCAACTCCTTCTTCAACGGCAGTGACATCTGGCAGGTCCCGGTGGACCCGACCAGCGACACCAAGCAGGTCCAGCCGCCGTACTACGTGACGGTGCGGATGCCGGACACCAGCACCGCGAGCTTCTCGCTCACCAGCACCTTCGTGCCCAACCAGCGGCCCAACCTGGCGGCCTTCATGGCCGTCAACGCGGACCCGGGGGACGACTACGGGAAGATCCGCATCCTGAAGATGACGGGCGAGAGCGGCGCCCCCGGCCCCGGCCTGGTGCAGTCGAAGTTCAACTCCCGCCAGGAGGTGGCCAACCAGATCTTCGCGCTGAAGAGCGGCGGGGACGCCGAGCTGGAGTACGGCAACCTGCTGACCCTGCCGGTCGGCGGCGGACTGCTCAACATCGAGCCGGTGTACGTGCGCGGACGCGGCGCCAAGTACCCGACGATGCAGAAGGTCCTGGCGGTGTACGGGGACGACAACGTGGCGTTCGAGGACACCCTGGAGGCCGCGCTGAAGAAGGTGTTCGGCGGGACGCCCCCGTCGACCACCCCGACCGTGCCGTCCAACCCGGGCACCGGGACGACCCCGACCAACCCGACGACGCCCACCGCGCCGGCGCCGGGCGGGACGATCTCGCCGGAGCTCCAGAAGGCGCTCTCGGACGCGGGGAAGGCGTACAACGACAGCCAGACCGCGTTCAAGAACGGCGACTGGGTGGCCTACGGCAACGCCCAGAAGGCGCTCGGCGACGCGCTGAAGGCCGCCGAGGCGGCCCGCGGCGGCAGCCCGGCGCCCGCCCCGGGCGGCACTCCCGCCCCGGGTGCCACCGGCGGCGGATCGCCCAGCCCGCAGCCGTAGCCCGCTGAGCTGCGGCAACCGTTTTCCGTTCCACCCCGCGACCGTGCTATGGTTCAACCACCGACGCGGGGTGGAGCAGCTCGGTAGCTCGCTGGGCTCATAACCCAGAGGTCGCAGGTTCAAATCCTGTCCCCGCTACAAAGGCCAGAGGCCCGGAGGATTCTTCCTCCGGGCCTCTGGTGTTTCCCGTTCCGTTCTCGCCCGGAAGCGGCGGGAACCGCTCCGGTAGTATCGACCGTCGCCAAGGACGACGGCAGCGGGGTTTGTGGGGTTGGAGTGTCGGGAAATCGACAAAGCGCCGAAGCAATTTCGTCGGCTTCGGGTCAGCCCCGCCGGAATTCGGCCGGGGCAGGTGTACGCGGGTACTGGGTGATGCGACGATGGGACACATGGGGGACGGTGCACGGCCGCTGACCGGCCGTCGGGTCCGGCGCCTCCCCCGGGAGTCCTCCCGGTCGCACGCCGGGGCACGATGCCGCGACACTCTGGGGGAGCGGGAGTCGGCATGAGGCTGATCGGCAAGTCAGGCGCCAAGTCCGCGGCGGCCGTCGAGGCGGACACCGACGCCTGGGCGGAGAGCCCCGAGAGCACCGCCGCCCACCCCGGAGCCCTGCCGGCCCAGCGCACCAGCGGACTGTCCGAGCGTTCCCCGGCCCCCGGCTGCGGACCCGACAGCCTGGTCCACGTGTCGACCCGTCAGTTCGCCGCCGCCGTCGGCGCGTACGGCGAACAGCCCGGCGGGGAGCCGGTCGCCGGCGCGGCGCTCGACCCGGCCGGCCTCGACTCGACCAGCTTCGAGACCGCCCTCGCCGCCCGCGAGTCCGCCGCGCTGGAGGCCCGCCACCGGCAGGCCGCCGACGGCGGCGACCCGGACGCCGCCTGCCGGCTCGGCACCCTGCTGCTGCGCCGCGGCGAACTGGAGGACGCCGAGTCCTACCTGCGCGCCGCCGCGGCCGCCGGGGTGCGCGCCGCCGCCAACAACCTCGGCGTGCTGCTGCACCAGCAGGGCCACCGCGCCGAGGCCGGCCAGTGGTGGCGCCAGGCCGCCGTGGCCGGCAGCGCGCCGGCCGCGCACGCGCTCGGGCTGCAACTGCGCGACCAGGGCGAGGAGGAGGCCGCCGAGTACTGGCTGCACTTCGCCGCCGACCACGGCCACCCGCTGGGCGCGTACGCCCTGGGCGACCTGATGGAGCACCGGCGGGACGTGCGCGCCGAGCGCTGGTTCAAGGTCTCCGCCGACGCCGGGCACCGGGAGGCCTCCTACCGGCTGGCCCGGATGCGCGAGGCCGCCGGGGACAAGGAGACCGCCGAGACCTGGTACCGCACCGCCGCCGCCCGCAGCCACGCCCGCGCCGCGCTGCGCCTGGGCGTGCTGCTGGAGGAGCGCGCCCGCACCGACCAGTCGCTGCTGGAGGAGGCGGCCCGCTGGTACCGGCAGGCCGCGCAGAACGGGGAGCCGCGCGCGGCCTGCGCGCTGGGCTTCCTGCTGCGCGACTCCGGGGACGTGGCGGCCGCCGCCGAGTGGTGGCAGGAGGCCGCCGAGGCCGGGGACGGCAACGCCGCCAACGCCCTCGGCGCGCTGCACGCGAGCCGCGGCGAGGCCGCCGCGGCCGAGCGCTGGTACCGCGCCGCACTCGACGCGGGCGACCAGAACGGCGCCTTCAACCTGGGCCTGCTCTGCGCCGGCACCGGCCGCGAGCAGCAGGCCGAGCAGTGGTACCGGCGGGCCGCGTACGCCGGGCACCGGGAGGCCTGCAACGCGCTGGCCGTGGTGCTGCTGCAGCGCGGCGACGAGTCCGGCGCCCAGCCCTGGTTCTCCAAGGCGGCCGAGGCCGGCAGCGTGGACGGCGCGTTCAACCTCGGCGTGCTGCACGCCGGGCGCGGCGAGCAGCAGCAGGCCCAGGAGTGGTACGCGCGCGCCGCGGCCGAGGGGCACGGCGAGGCGGCCCTGCAGCTCGCGGTCGTCCAGGAGCAGCGCGGCAACCTGGCCGGGGCGCTGCAGCGCTATCGGCAGGCGGCGGCCGGAGGCTCGGCCGAGGGCGCGTTCCGGCTGGCCTCGCTGCTGGACCGGCGCGGGGACGCGGACGCCGAGGCCGAGCACTGGTACGCGCTGGCCGCCGACGCCGGGCACCGCCGGGCGCAGGTGCGGATGGGCGTGCGGGCGGCCGAGCGCGGGGCACTGGAGATCGCGGAGAGCTGGTACCGGCGGGCCGCCGAGGCGGGCAGCCGCAGCGCCGCGTTCAACCTGGGGCTGCTGCTGGCCCGGCAGGACAGCGAGGCCGAGGCGATGCTCTGGTACACCCGGGCCGCCGACGCCGGGCACGGCCGGGCGGCGCTGCGGCTGGCGCTGCTGGCACTGCGCCGCGGGGAGCCGATGCAGGCGGAGAACTGGTGCCGGCGGGCGATCGACTCGGGGCCGGCCGAGGTGGCCGAACGGGCCGGGCGGCTGCTGGGCGCGCTGAACGCCGAGTTGAGCGCGTAGCCCCCGAATCGGGCGGCTCCCGATCCGCTTGTCCCGCCGGTCGGCGCAACCCCCTGATCAGTGCAACTCCCTGATCAGGGGCGGCAGTTCGGGCACAGGCCGCGGTAGGTGACCTCGGCGGCGGTGACGGCGAAGCCGAAGCGCTCGGCGGCGGGGAGGGCGGCGAGCGGGTCGCCTTGCGGGTGGACGTCGCGGATCGCGCCGCAGCCCGAGCAGATCAGGTGCTGGTGGGCGCGGTGCGCGTTGGGGTCGTAGCGCTTGGCGCGGCCGTCGGTGGCGACCTCCAGGACCTCGCCGAGGGTGACGAGTTCGCCGAGCGTGTTGTAGACGGTGGCGCGGCTGATCTCCGGCAGCCGGGCCGCCGCGCGGGCGTGCACCTCGTCGGCGGTGAGGTGCACGTGGTCGCCGTCCAGGACCTCGGCCACGACCCGGCGTTGCGAGGTCAGCCGCCAGCCCCGTGCGCGCAGTCTCTCCAGCAGGTCGCTCATGCCATCCAGAGTAGGTCAAGCTCCGAGATTGGTTCCAGTATTGACTTGGACAAAGTCCAAGTTAGGATCGTGTCATCACGACCGGACACCGCGGAGGCACTCCCATGACGATCCAGGACGAGCAGCGCCCGACCCTGACCACGGAGGCGGGTGCCCCCGTCGCCGACAACCAGAACACCGAGACGGCGGGCGTCGGGGGCCCGGCGCTCATCCAGGACCAGCTGCTGTTCGAGAAGCTCGCGCACTTCAACCGCGAGCGGATCCCGGAGCGCGTGGTGCACGCCCGCGGCGCCGGTGCGTACGGCACCTTCACCGTGACCGCCGACGTGACGCCCTGGACCCGGGCGGCGTTCCTCTCCGAGGTCGGCAAGCAGACCGAGACGTTCCTGCGCTTCTCCACCGTGGCGGGCAACCTCGGCGCGGCCGACGCGGTGCGCGACCCCCGCGGCTTCGCGCTGAAGTTCTACACCGAGGAGGGCAACTACGACCTCGTCGGCAACAACACCCCGGTGTTCTTCATCAAGGACGCCATCAAGTTCCCCGACTTCATCCACACCCAGAAGCGCGACCCGTACACCGGCTCCCAGGAGGCGGACAACGTCTGGGACTTCTGGGGCCTGTCGCCCGAGGCCACCCACCAGGTGACCTGGCTGTTCGGCGACCGCGGCATCCCCGCCTCGTACCGGCACATGAACGGCTACGGCTCGCACACCTACCAGTGGCAGAACGAGGCCGGCGAGCACTTCTGGGTCAAGTACCACTTCAAGACCGACCAGGGCATCCGCAACCTCGCCCAGGCCGAGGCCAACACCCTCGCCGGCGAGGACCCGGACAGCCACCAGCGCGACCTGCGCGAGTCGATCGAGCGCGGCGAGTTCCCCAGCTGGACGGTGCAGGTCCAGATCATGCCGGCGGCCGACGCGGCGAACTACCGCTTCAACCCCTTCGACCTGACCAAGGTCTGGCCGCACGCCGACTACCCGCCGATCGAGATCGGGAAGCTGGAGCTCAACCGCAACCCCGACAACGTCTTCGCCGAGGTCGAGCAGTCGGTGTTCTCCCCGGCGCACTTCGTGCCCGGCATCGGCCCGTCCCCGGACAAGATGCTCCAGGGCCGCCTGTTCGCGTACGCCGACGCCCACCGCTACCGGGTCGGCATCAACGCCGACCACCTGCCGGTGAACCGTCCGCACGCCACCGAGGCCCGCACCAACAGCCGCGACGGCCACCTGTACGACGGCCGCCACGGCCGGCAGAAGAACTACGAGCCGAACAGCTTCGGCGGCCCGGTGCAGACCGGCCGTCCGCTGTGGGCCGCGACCGCCGTCGACGGCCCCACCGGCACCCACGCCGCGCCCTCGCACGCCGAGGACGACGACTTCGTGCAGGCCGGCGATCTGTACCGGCTGTTCTCCGAGGAGGAGAAGCAGCGCCTGATCGGCAACCTGGCGGGCTTCATCGCCAAGGTCTCCGCCGACCGCGAGGACATCGTGGAGCGGGCGGTCGACAACTTCCGCAAGGCCGACGCCGACTTCGGGCAGCGGCTGGACGCGGCGGTCCGGGAGCTGCGCAAGCGGTAGTCACCGGACCGGGAACGGCGGCGGCCCCCCGACCAGCTCCCACTGGTCGGGGGGCCGCGACCACGCTCGGGCCGGCCGGGTCAGACGGAGAGCCGGCGCAGGGCCTCCTCGTGCAGCAGGCCGTTGGAGGCGACGGCGTCGGCGCCGCCGGGGCCGGGGACGCCGTCCAGGCCGGTGAAGCGGCCGCCGGCCTCCTCGACGATGATGCAGTTGGCCGCCATGTCCCACAGCGACAGCTCGGGCTCGGCGGCGATGTCGACGGCGCCCTCGGCGACCATCATGTAGGACCAGAAGTCACCGTACGCGCGGGTGCGCCAGCAGGCGCGGGTGAGGTCCAGGAACGGGTCGAGGCGGCCGCGCTCCTCCCAGCCGCTGAGCGAGGAGTAGGAGAAGGACGCGTCCTCGATCCGGGAGACACCGGAGACCCGCAGCCGGGAGGCCTTGGTCAGGCTGCGGCCGCCGAACGCGCCCAGGCCCTTGGCCGCCCACCAGCGGCGCTGCAGCGCGGGGGCGGAGACGATGCCGACCACCGGGCGCTCGACGCCGTCCGGGCCGTCCTCCAGCAGGGCGATCAGGGTGGCCCAGACCGGGACGCCGCGGATGTAGTTCTTGGTGCCGTCGATCGGGTCGATCACCCAGCGGCGCGGGCCCGAGCCCTGGAGACCGAACTCCTCGCCGAGGACGGCGTCGCGCGGACGGGCGCGCTGGAGCACGCTGCGCACGAGCTCCTCGGCGGCCTTGTCGGCGTCGCTCACCGGGGTGAGGTCGGGCTTGGTCTCGATCTTCAGGTCGAGGGCGCGGAAGCGATCCAGGGTGACCGAGTCGGCCGAGTCGGCGAGGACATGGGCGAGTCGGAGGTCGTCGTGGTAATCGGCCATGCCCGAAACCCTAGCGAGCCTCCCCCGATCGGCACAGCCGGGCTCGCGGAGCGGCCCGGAGCGGGTGCGGGCGCTCCGCGTGCCGGGCGGCTCCGCGCGCCGGGCCGCTCAGTGGGTCGTGCCGCTGAGCTGGAGGCCGATGACACCGGCGATCACCAGCGAGATCGAGACCAGCTTGAGCACCGAGGAGCTCTCGCCGAGGAAGAGCATGCCGTAGATCGCGGTGCCGGCCGCGCCGATGCCCGTCCACACCGCGTAGGCGGGGCCGACCGGAAGGGTCTTCAGCGAGAGGGTGAGCAGGCCGAAGCTGCCGAGGGCGAACACGCAGAAGCTGATGGTGGGCCAGAGCTTGGTGAAGCCCTCGCTGAGCTTGAGGTTGATCGCGAAGCCGGTCTCCAGCAGGCCGGCCAGGACCACCAGGGCCCATGCCATCGCGTGCCCTCCCTGTCGATCGACGGGCGGACCGCATACGGCCCGACTTTCCTATGATCGCCAGGTGGGCCCGCTCCGACACCTCGAACGGGCCACCAACCCCGCCGACGGGCCGTGGACGGCCGGACTCAGTCGGCCTCGCCGTCCTTGCTGGCCAGCAGACGGCGCAGCGAGTAGAGCCGGGCCGCCTCGGCGTGGCCCTCGGCGACCCAGGCGTCCAGCGCGCAGTCCGGCTCGTCGTGGCTGCACGCGCGCGGGCAGTCGACGGTGCCGGCCTCCAGGTCG
The DNA here is from genome assembly GCF_042677365.1 of Kitasatospora sp. NPDC127116. NCBI lineage: Bacteria > Bacillati > Actinomycetota > Actinomycetes > Kitasatosporales > Streptomycetaceae > Kitasatospora > Kitasatospora sp. NPDC127116. The sequence goes on along the minus strand of NZ_JBHXTL010000088.1, from coordinate 25,784 downwards.
GGGAAGGCGAGGATGACCCGGGACGGATCGATGTGCGAGAGGCCGAACGAGCGGAAGCCGGGAGTGTCGATCACCCAGCCGGGGTTCAGCGCCTTCTTCGAGCCGGGCTTGGCGCCGGGCGGCGGGGGCAGGCGCAGCGCCAGCGCGGAGACGGTGGTGTGCCGGCCGCGGCCGGTGACGGCGTTGACGTGCCCGGTCTGTCGCCGGCGGTCCGGGACGAGCGCGTTGACCAGGGTGGTCTTGCCGACGCCGGAGTGGCCGATGAAGACCGTGGACAGGCCGCGCAGGTGCTCCCGGACGGCCTCGGCGCCGGTGGTCTCCAGCTCGTCGCGGCGGGTGACCACGTACTCGATGCCCAGCGGCGCGTAGGTCTCCAGCAGCGTCGAGGCCGGCGCGAGGTCCGACTTGGTGAGCACCAGCAGCGGCTCCATGCCCGCGTCGTACGCCGCCACCAGGCAGCGGTCGATCAGTCGGGGGCGCGGCTCCGGATCGGCCAGGGCGGTGACGATGGCCAGCTGCTCGGCGTTGGCGACCACGATCCGCTCGTACGGGTCGTCGTCGTCCGCGGTGCGGCGCAGCACCGAGGTGCGCTCCTCGACCCGGACGATCCGGGCGAGGGTGTCGGCGTCCCCGGTGAGGTCGCCGACCAGGTTGACCACGTCGCCGACGACGACGCCCTTGCGGCCCAGCTCGCGGGCCTTCATGGCGACGACCTCGCGTTCCTGCTTCGTTCCCGGGTCGACCAGGCAGGTGATCCGACCGCGGTCGATGGTCAGCACCATCGCCTCGGCGGCGTCCTCGTGCTTGGGCCGGATCCGGGTCCGCGGCCGGGAGCCCCGGCGGGCGGGGCGGTTGCGGATGTCGTCCTCGTCGGCGTCCTTGCCGTAGCGGCGCATGTGTTCAGTCTCCGCTCAGGCGCCCGCCGCCGCTTCGCCGAGCAGCTCGGACCACATCCCGGGGAAGTCGGGCAGGGTCTTGGCGGTGGTGGCGACGTTCTCGACCTCGACGCCGGGCACGGCGAGGCCGAGCACGGCGGCGGCGGTGGCGAGGCGGTGGTCCTCGTAGGTGTGGAAGATGCCGCTGTGCAGCGGGCGCGGGCGGATCCGCAGGCCGTCCTCGGTCTCGGTGACGTCGCCGCCCAGGTCGTTGATCTCCTTGGCGAGCGCGGCGAGCCGGTCGGTCTCGTGCAGGCGCAGGTGGGCGATGCCGTACAGGTGGGACTCGGAGTCGGCCAGCGCGGCGACGGCGGCGATCACCGGGGTGAGCTCGCCGACGTCGTGCAGGTCGGCCTCGATGCCGTGGATCCGGCCGGTGCCGGTGAACTGCAGGCCCTCGTCGGTGAACTCGCAGGCGCCGCCCATCCGGGTGTAGATCTCGCGCAGCTGGTCCCCGGGCTGGGTGGTGTGCCTGGGCCAGTCCCGCACGGTGACCCGACCTCCGGTGACCAGGGCGGCGGCGAAGAACGGCGCGGCGTTGGAGAGGTCCGGCTCGACCACCAGGTCGCGGCCGAGCAGGGCGCCGGGGGTGACCCGCCAGACGTCCTTCTCGCCGCCGTCCTCGGGGGCGTCGACCTGGGCGCCGGCCAGTCGCAGCATCTCCACGGTCATCCGGATGTGCGGCAGCGACGGGACCGGGCCGCCGACGTGGCGGACCTCGATGCCGTGGTTGTAGCGGGCCCCGGAGAGCAGCAGGGCGGAGACGAACTGGGACGAGGAGGAGGCGTCCAGCTCGACCGGGCCGCCGTCCAGCGAGCCGGTGCCGTGCACGGTGAGCGGGAAGGCGCCCCGGCCGCCGTCCTCGATCCGGGCGCCGAGCGCGCGCAGGGCGTTGATCACACCGTGCTGGGGGCGCTCGTAGCAGCGCGGGTCGCCGTCGAAGTGCACGGGGCCGTCGGCGAGGACGGCGAGCGGCGGCAGGAAGCGCATCACCGTGCCGGCGTTGCCGACGTCGACGGAGGCGGGGCCGAGCAGCGCGGGGGCGGGGATGACCCGCCAGGCCTCGCCGCCGCCGGTGCCGCCGGAGTCGTTGTTGACCTTCTCCTCGATGGTGACCCCGAGGGCGCGCAGGCCGTCGGCCATCAGCTGGGAGTCGCGGCTGCGCAGCGGGCGCCGCACCCAGCCCGGCCCGTCGGCGAGTGCCGCCAGCACCAGGGCCCGGTTGGTGACCGACTTGGAGCCGGGGATGGTGACGGTGGCGTCGACGGGGCTGGTCGCGACGGGGGCGGGCCACAGGGTCTCGGTCATGGGGCAAGTCTAGGGGCCGCGGCGGAAGCCCCCTCGTCGGTCGGGCGGCGGGACGCCCCGGCCGGCTACCGCAGCGGCTGGAGCAGCCAGGCGGCGCCGAGGCCGAGGCAGGCGAGGGCGACGAGCAGGAAGACGGTGACCCAGGCGAGGGCGGGGACGTGGGTGAGCCGGGCGAGCTGGTCGGCGTCGGAGTCGCGGGCCCAGCCGATCCGGCGCTGGTGCTGGAGCTCCAGGACGGGGCGGACGGCGCCGAAGAGCAGGAACCAGCAGCCGAGGTAGGCGAAGCCGGCCTGGACCTCGGCGCTGCCGAACCACGAGACCAGGAAGAAGGCGCCGCCGGCGACCAGCACGCTGAGGAAGCCGAAGGCGTTGCGGATGCGCAGCAGCAGGGCGAGCAGCAGCACGATCGCCAGCCAGAGCAGCAGGGTGATCCGGTCGGCGGCGAGCAGGGCGGCGCAGCCGAGGCCGAGAAGCGCGGGGGCGGTGTAGCCGGCGCCGGCGGTGAGGACCATGCCGGGGCCGGTGGGGCGGCCGTAGGAGAGGGTGAGCCCGGAGGTGTCCGAGTGCAGCCGGATGCCGGCCAGCTTGCGGCGGGTGACCACGGCGATCAGGCCGTGGCCGCCCTCGTGGGCGATGGTCACGGCGTTGCGGGCGACGTGCCAGAGCGGGCGGGCCAGGACGGTGAGCAGGGCGGCGGCGCCGGTGGCCAGGACCAGCCAGCCGGGTGGGGCGGTCTGGGTGCCGGTCACCTGGTTCCACAGGTCGCCGAGGGTCAGGTCGTTCGCGTTCATCGGGGTCTCCGCCTCCGTCCGCCGCACTGGGCCGTCGCGTTGGGCCGTTCGGGGCAGCCTCCCATGCGGGGACGGGCGGGAGGCGGCGGGTGGTTCTGGTCCGGGGATGAACAAGTCCTGAGGACCGGTGGCATGGCAAGCTGGCCCGCATGTGCGGTCGGTTCGCAGCCAGCAGCAAGCCCGAGGACGTCGTCGAGCTGTTCGACGTCGAGCACTGGGATCCCGCGGAGACCCTGGACCCGAACTGGAACGTCGCGCCGACCAACAGCGCCTTCGTGGTGCTGGAGCGGCTGGGCGGGGAGCGGCCGCGGCCGGTGCGGCAGCTGCGGGTGCTGCGCTGGGGGCTGGTGCCGCAGTGGTCGAACTCCGCCGAGACGGCGGTGAAGATGATCAACGCCCGGTCGGACACGGTGCACGAGAAGCCCTCGTACCGGCAGGCCTTCGCCGCGCGCCGGTGCGTCCTGCCGGTGGACGGCTACTACGAGTGGCAGACGGTGCCGGGGGAGCGCGGAAAGGCCCGCAAGAAGCCGTACTTCGTCTCCCGGGCCGACGGCACCCCGCTGGCGCTGGCCGGGCTGTACGAGTTCTGGCGCAACCGGGCGGTGCCGCCCGGGCACCCGGAGGCCTGGCTGGTGACCTTCACGATCGTCACCACGGACGCCGAGGAGTCGCTGGCGCCGATCCACGAGCGGATGCCGCTGTTCCTGGACCCGGGGGACTGGGACGAGTGGCTGGACCCGCGGCTGACCGACCCGGACGGGCTGCGCCGGCTGCTGGTGCCCCCGCCGCCGGGCGCGCTGCTGGCCACCCCGGTGTCGCCGGCGGTCGGCAGCATCCGCAACAACGGTCCGGAGCTCAAGGAGCCGTGGACCGAGGTCGAGTACGAGACCACCCTGTTCTGAACCTTCCTGGAGTCACTGCGATGAGCACCACCGAACTGGTCCCCACCGAGGCCGGGGAGGCCCGGATCACCTACCACCGCGCCGAGCGGCCCGTGGCCGTGCTGGCGCTCGGCCACGGCGCGGGCGGCGGGATCGAGGCCCGGGACCTGGTGGCGCTGGCCGGGAAGCTGCCGGCCCGGCGGATCACCGTGGCGCTGGTCGAGCAGCCCTGGCGGGTGGCGGGCCGCAGGCTCGGCCCGGCGCCGAGGACGCTGGACCTCGGCTGGCGGCCGGTGGCGGAGCGGCTGGCCGGGCAGGGCCTGCCGCTGGTGGTGGGCGGTCGCAGCGCCGGGGCGCGGGTGGCCTGCCGCACGGGCGCGGCGACCGGGGCGGTCGGGGTGGTGGCCCTGGCGTTCCCGCTGCACCCTCCGGGCAAGCCGGAGAAGAGCCGGGCCGGGGAGCTGCTGGAGTCCGCTCTGCCGACGCTGGTGGTGCAGAGCGCGGCGGACCCGTTCGGCGGGCCGGCGGAGTTCCCGGAGCTCCCGGAGGGGCACGAACTGGTGGCGGTGCCGTACGGCAGCCACGGCTTCGAGGTGCCCAAGCGGGCGCCGGTGGGGCAGGACGAGGTGCTGGACCTGATCTGTTCGTCGGTGGGGGACTGGGTGCTGCGGCTGGCGTGAGGCCGTGAGCGGGGAGTTTCCGCTCGATCACTCGTGCGAGCGAATGGTGCCCGGGGGGCGGGAATGCGGCCGGGGCCGGTGTGGTTGTCGTGTCCGTCAGCACGAGTCACCGGTGTGAGAGGCAGGGCAGATGGGTTCGATCGCGTGCCCCGAGCGGCCTGAGGAGCGCGAGGCCACCACGGCGTTCGCCCCCTCGTGGTCGGAGTGGCTCGACGCGGGCGAGAAGCCCGTCAGCCCGATATCCTCCATTTCTGGGCGGCCCGCCGTGGGCCGTGCCCGTCATGCCGAGGAGGTGGGTCCGGTCGTCGGGACCGAGCACGAGGCCGATCCGGGCCGTGGCCCGGGCGACGCCCTGCCCGCGGGCGAGGCGCTCACCGGTGAGGAGCTGGCCGAGGCGATCGGTGAGGACACCTACCGGGTGTCGGCGGAGGAGAGCGAGGAGGCCCGGCGGGAGCGCTTCGAGCGCGACGCCCTGGGCTACCTGGATCCGATGTATTCGGCGGCGCTGCGCATGACGCGCAACCCGGCCGACGCGGAGGACCTGCTCCAGGAGGCGTTCGCGAAGGCGTACGCGTCCTTCCACCAGTTCCGCGAGGGCACGAACCTCAAGGCCTGGCTGTACCGCATCCTCACCAACACGTTCATCAACTCGTACCGCAAGAAGCAGCGGGAGCCCCAGCGCACCGCGGCGGAGGAGATCGAGGACTGGCAGCTGGCCCGGGCCGAGTCGCACATGTCGACCGGTCTGCGCTCGGCCGAGACCCAGGCGCTCGACCACCTTCCCGACAGTGATGTGAAGGACGCGCTCCAGGCCATCCCGGAGGAATTCCGGATCGCCGTCTATCTCGCGGACGTAGAAGGCTTTGCGTACAAGGAGATCGCGGACATCATGGGTACTCCCATCGGTACGGTGATGTCCCGGCTGCACCGCGGCCGTCGTCAGCTGCGCGGCATGCTGGAGGATTACGCCCGTGAGCGCGGGCTGGTCCCGGCCGGCAGCGGGGCAGGGCAGGAAGCGAAGGGCTCGGGCTCATGAGCTGCGGCGATCCGCACGAAACCGAGTGTGGCGAGGTCCTCGACCACCTCTATGAATTCCTCGACAACGAGATGCCCGAGGGCGACTGCGCAAAGTTGCGCGTCCACTTCGAGGAGTGCTCGCCCTGCCTGAAGCAGTACGGGCTGGAGCAGGCGATCAAGGCATTGATCAAGCGTTCCTGCGGGTGCGACGACACCCCGACCGACCTGCGCAGCAAGGTGCTGGCCAGGATCGACTCGATCCGGGCCGGGCAGCGCTCGGGCGAGCAGGTGGTGGTCGCGGTGGAGACCACCGTCGAGGTGCACGCCGAGTCGGCCCGTCCGGCGCCCGGGCTGGGCGGGGCGGCCGAACAGGAATCCACGGAGCGCCCCGGCGCACCGGTCGAGGCCGGCGCCCAGGCGGAGTGACGGCCCCTCGGCGAACGCCCGCGCGGCGAACGTCCGTGCGACGGGCGGCCGGGTGGCCGACCACCGGGAACGGTGGTCCGCCGGCCCGCCGGTGAGGGTGGGGCGGACGGTTCGCGCAGGTCGGGCAAGGAGTGACAGCGGCCCCGGGAGTGTGTGCTCCCGGGGCCGTTCCCGTTCCGCTCGCATGCGCCCTCACTCGTTCGAGTGAGTTGGCGGTGCGCCAACTGCGCCGTTGCGCCATCATGCGTCCCCATGTCCGGACGGCGGCCTATTCTCCTGACGGACACTCACCGTCGGTCCGCCCGACGCGTTGAGGCAAGACGGGGTCCGTACGGCGGGGAGGTCGAGATCGCTACCGACTGTGGAGGATCGACCCTGCCGCGAGGGGCGGCGCGCTACCTGGTGGCCGTCCCGGTGGCGGCGCTGTGCTGCCTGGTGCCGCTGCTGCCCGCCGCGGCCGCCCCCGGGGTGCCGCACTGGCTGGGCGCTCCGGTGGACTGGCCCAAGGTCGGGCTGCTGGCCTTCCTGCACGGCTGCTGGGAGTCCCTGGCCCAGGGCCTGCCCACGCCCTGCCTGGTGCTGGTGCGCCGGCTGCTGCACCGGCCCGCGCTGCCCGAGCGGACGCCGGCCCGGCCCGGGGTGAACGCCTTCTTCCCGGTGCTGTTCGCCGGGGTGCTGATGCTCCCGCCGTCCGCCGCCGCCCTGGTCGCCGCCCCGGCCGCGCTGCTCGGCGGCCCGAACGGGCGCGGCTGCCGCCCGCGCCAGCTGTTCAACGGCTCCCAGCTCGCGCTGTGCGCCTTCGCCTCCTCGGCCGCCTTCCACCTGCTGCGCGGCCCGCAGCTGCTGCTCGGCTCCCGCTTCCCGGCCGCGCTGCTGCCGGGATTCGCCGCCGTCGCGGTGTTCTGCCTGGTCAACGGGGTGGTGGTGGGCGTGATGCTGATGCTCGGCGAGGGGCGCCGCCCCGGGGTGCTGCTGCGCGGGGCGCACGCGGTGTGCGGGCTGCCGGTGCTGGTGCACGCGGCCGGCGGGCTGATGGTCGCGGTGCTCTGGCAGGGCCCGTACGGCGCGTTCGCGGCGCTGCTCGCCCTGCTGCCGCTGTCCATCTCGGCCTGGGTGTTCGCCCAGGGCCAGCGCGAGCGCGACGCCCACCAGGCCACCGTGCAGTCGCTGGTGCAGGCCGTGGAGATCAAGGACTCCTACACCCGGGGCCACAGCGAACGGGTCGGCCGGGCCTCGGTGCTGATCGCCACTCAGCTCGGCATGGAGGCCGAGCGGCTGCGCACCCTGCGCTTCGCCGGCATCCTGCACGACGTCGGCAAGCTCGGGGTGGCCACCGAACTGCTGCGCAGAAACGGTCCCCTCACCGAGGCGGAGCGCCGGGCGGTGGAGATCCACCCGGTGTACGGGTACGAGCTGGTGCGCGGGATCGACTTCCTCGGCGAGGCGCACGCCGGAATCCTGCACCACCACGAGCGGATGGACGGCCGGGGCTACCCGAGCGGGCTGGCCGGCGAGCGGATCCCCGAGTTCGCCCGGATCATCTCGGTCGCCGACGCCTTCGACTCGATGACCTCCACCCGCTCCTACCGGCGCGGCCGCCCGGTCGGCGAGGCGGTCACGGAACTGGAGCGCTGCTCGGGCAGCCAGTTCGACCCGGTGATGGTGCGGGCGCTGATCGACGCGCTGGCCGGGCACGACTGGCAGCCGGTGGTGCACTCCGAGGACGGCATCGAGGCGGTGCCGGACATCCCGCTCGGGGTGCCCGAGCCGGTCCGGGCGGCGCCGGGCCGGGTGCCGCCCCAGGGCGGGAGCGTCCCCGCGGCCGGGCAGCCGTGAGGGCCCCCGGGCGCGCGGCTTCCGGGCGTGCGGTGCTCGGAGCGGGGGTGTTCGGGCGTGCGGTGTGCGGAGCGGGGGCGTTCGGGCCCCGGGCGCTGCGGCGGGTGCTCCTCGGCCGCACGCCCTGCGGGCGCACCGCGCGCGCGGTGCACGCGGTGGCCGCCGCGCTGCTGGTGCTCGCGCTGGGCGCCGTCGCGGTGCGCGGGGTCGCGGAGCCCGGGGTCGTGCTGGCGTTCACCGCGCTGATCGCGCTCGGCGAGTGCGTCCGGATCACCCTTCCGGGGGATCGGGAGCAGGCGCCCATCGGGGCGGCCGGCGCGCTGGCGTACGCGCTGCTCGGGCCGCTGCGCGGAGTGCCGACCGCGCACGGGACGCTCCAGGTGGTCGCGGTGACCGGGGCCGGTCTGCTGCTGGGCTGGCTGGCCTGCCTCGTCCTGCCGCGCCGCGTCCTGCCGGGCGGCCCCGGCCGTCCGCCCGGCCGTCCGCCCTGGGCCGACCCGGCCCGCCGCGACGGCGCCGCCCGCCGGCTGCTCGCCGTCGGCTTCGCGGCCGCCGTCTTCCAGCCGCTCTACAACGGCGGCGCGGTCGACCGCTTCTCGCCCGAGGGCCCGGCGTACGGGGCGTTCCTGACCGCCGTCGCCGCGCTGGCCGCGCTCTGCGACGCGACCCTGGCGGCGCTGCTGCGCCGCTCCGGCGGCGGGCTGCGGTTCCCGGCGGCGCTGGAGGACGAGCTGCGCTCGCTGTTCGGCATCGGCTCGGCGATCGTCGCCACCGGGATGCTGGTCAGCCTCGCGGCGGGCGAGGTCGGGCTGTGGGCGCTGCCGCTGTTCTGCACCCCGCTGCTGCTCGCCCAGGTGTCCTTCCGGCGCGCCGCCGCCGTGCGGGCCACCACCGGGCAGACCATCGCCAGCCTCGCCCGGGCCACCGAGGTGGCCGGCTACACCCCGCACGGGCACGCGCGCCGGGTCGCGGACACGGCGTGCGCGCTGGGCCGCGAGCTGGGTATGGGTACCCGCGAGCTCGCCCTGTTGGAGTACGCCGCGCTGATGCACGACGTCGGCCAGCTCTCCCTGGTCGAACCGGTTCCGGACGGCGCCACCGCCCTGCTGCCGTACGCCGAGCAGCAGCGGATCGCCCGCCTCGGCAGCGAGGTGATCAGCCGCACCGGAGTGCCCCGGCAGGTCGCCGAGCAGGTCGCCCGGCTGGCCGACCCGTACACCGGACCCGCCCCCGGCGAGGGGCCGGTGCCGCTCGCGTCCCGGATCATCCGGGTCGCCAACGCCCACGACGACCTGCTCACGTCGGCCCGCGGCCGGGGCGTCGGCGAGGCCGTCGGGCGGCTGGAGGCCCTGGAGGTGCTGCGGCTGGGCCGCGGCCGGGTCTACGACCCCCGCGTGGTGGACGCCCTCGCCAGGGTGGGCGGCCAGGCCCGTCGCTGAGGGCGGGCCCGGGCGCGCGGGGCTCGCACGGTACGGGCCGTGCGCCGCCGTCGCGGGACCGGGAAAACCGGGTTCCGGCCGTCAGGGGTTGAGCGGGTGGGATCGGACGGGCAGGCTGGGGAGGGGCGGACCCCAACCTCGGCGGTGGGGAGCGCGGGCGGGGGCGGGCGTGGTTGGATGCGGTCGTAGCGTGGAACACCGACCCGGGGCACCGGGCCCCGAACACCGTCCGAGGCGGTACGGGCACGGTGGCACGGGACTTGAGCGGACGACGACGGCAGGGACGAACGTGAGGATCTTCCACCGGGCACGGCACCGGCCGTCCGCCACCTGGCGGCAGACGACCGACCGGGCCTTCACGCTGATCGGCGACGGCCGCTACGAGGACGCCGGCGCGCTGCTGGTGATGGCCGCCGACCTGGAGCCGTGGCTCTCCGACTCCTGGTTCAACCTCGCCCTGCTGCACAAGTTCCGCCGGGACTGGGAGCAGGCCCGCTCGGCCGGGCTGCGCGCCGTCGCCCTGCTGGACCGCGAGCACGGCGCCCCGGACTGGTGGAACCTCGGCATCACCGCCACCGCCCTCCAGGACTGGCCGCTGGCCCGCCGCGCCTGGCAGGCGTACGGGCTGAAGCTGCCCGGCGGCCCCGGCGGGCAGCAGGACGGCCCGGTCAGCCTGGACCTCGGCACCACCCCGGTACGGCTCTCCCCGGACGGCGAGTCCGAGGTGGTCTGGGGCCGCCGGCTGGACCCGGCCCGGATCGAGGTGCTGTCCATCCCGCTGCCCTCCTCCGGCCGCCGCTGGGGCGAGGTGGTGCTGCACGACGGCGCCCCGCACGGCGAGCGGGTCACCGACGGCGTCGCCTACCCGGTGTTCGACGAGATCGAGCTGTGGGCGCCCTCCCCGGTGCCGACCTACGTGGTGCTGCTCCAGGCCGCCACCGCCGGGGACCGGGACGCGCTGGAGCGGCTGGTCGCCGACGCCGGCTACGCGGCCGAGGACTGGACCTCCTCGGTGCGGCTGCTGTGCCGGGCCTGCTCGGAGAGCCGGATGGCCTCCGACGACGGCGTCGCCGCCCACCACGACCCGCACGACGACGGCGACGCCGCCCACCCCGGCCACCTCAGCCACCTCAGCCAGGGCGGCGCGGCCGGGATGTCCTGGCTGGTCGAGCGCGAGTGCGGGATCGCCGCACCGGCCCACCTGGTGCGCACCCTGCTGGACCGCTGGGTCGCGGCCGCCCCGGGAAGCCGGGCTTACCGGGATCTCGAAGAAGTGTGCTGAGTACCCTGGTGAGGTAACGCGTACACCGACGGAAGCGGAAGACATGGCGGAGCAGGCCGAGCAGCACGAGCACGAGCACGACGTGGAGGGGACGGCGCCCGAGACGCCCGTGAAGGTGATCGGTGAGGAGCCCGACCTCAGCAAGGGCACCGCGCGCCCGATCACCGTCGTCGGCAACCCGGTGCTGCACCGCGAGGTCAAGGACGTCACCGTCTTCGACGGCGAGCTGTCCGCACTGATCGACGACATGTTCCAGTCGATGTACGCCGCCGAGGGCGTCGGCCTCGCCGCCAACCAGATCGGCGTCGACCTCAAGGTCTTCGTCTACGACTGCCCGGACGACGACGGCGTGCGCCACATCGGCCACGTGATCAACCCGGTGCTGGAGGAGTACCCGGCCGACCGCCGCCGCGTCCTGGACGACGGCAACGAGGGCTGCCTCTCCGTCCCCACCGCCTACGCGGAGCTGGCCCGCCCGGACTTCGCCGCGGTCACCGGCGTCGACAAGGACGGCAAGCCGATCCGCGTCGAGGGCACCGGCTTCTTCTCCCGCTGCCTCCAGCACGAGACCGACCACCTGTACGGCACCCTCTACATCGACAAGCTGTCGAAGCGGGACCGCAAGGACGCCCTGCAGCAGATGGCCGAGGGCACCCCGAAGTACGCGACGGTGTCGAACGCCTGACGGTGCGGTACGTGCGAGGGCCGGGACACCGCTGGTGTCCCGGCCCTCGGCGTGGGGTCAGCCGTGCCGCAGCCGGCCGGTGGACTCGCGGGCGACCAGCTCCGGGCTGAACAGGTAGTCCCTGACCTGGCCGCCGTGCCCCTCCAGCTGGCGCCACAGGGCCTCGGCGACGGCCGCGGCCATCTCCTGGATCGGCTGGCGCACGGTGGTCAGCGGCGGGTTGCTGTGGGCGGCCAGGTAGCAGTCGTCGTAGCCGACCACGGAGAGGTCGCCCGGCACCGAGCGGCCGGCCTCGCGGGCGGCCTGGGCGACGCCGAGGGCCATCAGGTCGCTGCCGGCGACGATCGCGGTGACGCCCGCGTCGAACAGCTGGCGGGCGGCCGCGGCGCCGCCGGCGATCGAGTAGGAGGACTCGGCGTACCAGTCGGCGGGGGCCTCCTCGCCGAGCAGTTCGCGCATCGCGCGCCGGTAGCCGTCCAGGCGGTTGATCGAGGGCCGCAGGTAGCCCTGGCCGCCGGCCAGTCCGATCCGCCGGTGGCCGAGTTCGCGCAGGTGCGCGACGGCGATCCGGGCGCCGAGCGCCTCGTCGGTGGCGACGGTGGGTACGGCCAGGCCCTCGACCCGGCCGCTGACCAGCACCATCGGGATGCCGCGTTCGTGCAGCAGCCGGTAGAAGCCGTGGTCGGCGTGCGGGTTGGCGTGCCGGCCGGAGACCAGGACCAGCCCGGAGACGCCCTTGCGCAGCAGGACGTCGATGTAGCCCAGCTCGGCGGTGCCCTGGCGGGTGGAGGTGCCGACCACGGCGGTCAGGCCGTGCTTGGCGAGCTGCACCTCGATCGCGGAGGCGAGCAGGGGGAAGACCGGGTTGTCGAGTTCGGGGACGACGATGCCGATGAGCGCGCCCTGGTGCGGGTCGTAGCCCTGGTCGGGCTGCCAGCCGAGCTCCCGCATGGCCTCGGCGACCTTGAGCCTGGTGTCGTCGGAGACACCCGGTCGGTCGTTGATCACCCTGCTCACCGAGGCGGCGCTGACGCCTGCCCGGGCGGCGATGTCCCGTAGTGACGGGCCGCTCAATGTGGTCCTCCCGACTGGTCGAGCCTGCATCTTACAAATCCCGGGCCGCGGGTCGGCGAGGCTGTTGAAACAATCTTAGCAACATATTGCGCAACAGTTTCATCGCCGTTACGGTTCCCTCGTCGGCCCCGGTAAGCGGAACGCCGCCCTCCAGTACCCTGTTCGCCCGACCGAGGAGCTCCATGGACACGGCCCGCAGCCACCGCCTCGCCGCCCGCCACCAGCCGCACCACGACGGCTCCGCGCGCTACGTCGGCGACCTCGCGCCCCGGCTCGGGCAGAAGGTCGACCTGCTGGTCCGGGTCCCGGCCGACCAGCCGGTGGAGCGGGTCTTCCTGCGCTCCGTCCCCGACGGCGAACCGCACTTCGAGGCCGCCGTGCCCGACCGCACCGACGCCGACGCGAACTGGTGGCGGGTCGGCCTGACGATGGTCAACCCGGAGATGAACTACCGGTTCTGGCTGCACACCCCGGACGGCGGACGCTGGCTCACCGCGGCGGGCCTGCACGACCACGACCTGCCGGACGCCACCGACTTCCGCCTCACCGCCCACCCGGCCCCGCCGGCCTGGGCCGCCGACGCGGTGGTCTACCAGATCTTCCCCGACCGCTACGCCCGGGGCGGCGACGCCCCGCTCGCCGAGTGGGCCCGCCCGGCCGACTGGGACACCCCGCTGCACACCGGCGACGCCGCCGCCCTCCAGCAGATGTACGGCGGCGACCTCTGGGGCGTGGCCCGCAGGATCGACCACATCCAGCGCCTCGGCGCCACCGTCATCTACCTCACCCCCTTCTTCGAGGGCCGCTCCAACCACCGCTACGACGCCGTCTCCTTCGACCGCGTCGACCCGGCGCTCGGCGGCGACGAGGCGCTGATCGCACTGATCGCCGAGGCGCACCGGCGCGGCATCAAGGTGATCGGCGACATCACCCTCAACCACTCCGGCAGCGACCACGAGTGGTTCCGCACCGCCCAGCGGGACCCCGGCAGCCCCGAGGCCGGCTACTACTTCTTCGGCGAGGGCGGCCCCGAGGACTACGCCACCTTCCTGGGCGTGCGCACCCTGCCGACCTTCGACCACCGCTCGGCCGAACTGCGCCGCCGCCTCTACGAGGGCCCCGACTCGGTGGTCGCCAAGTACCTCAAGGCGCCGTTCCACCTGGACGGCTGGCGGGTCGACGTGGCCCAGATGGCCGGCCGGCGCGGCGAGGTCGAACTCAACCGCCTGGTCGCCACCACCACCGCCGCCACCGTACGGGCCGCCAACCCCGACGCCGTGCTGCTCGCCGAGCACCAGCACGACGCCTCGCTCGCCCTGGGCGGCGACGGCTGGCAGGGCACCATGAGCTACGCGGGCTTCACCCGCCCGGTCTGGGCCTGGCTCGCCGAACGGCACGACCAGAAGGACTTCTGGGCGGTGCCCGGGCCGATCCCCGACTACAGCGGCGCCCAACTGCGGGCCACCATGACGGCGTTCGGCGCCGCCCTGCCCTGGCGCAGCCGGGTGCACAACCTCACCCTGCTGGACTCGCACGACACCGCCCGGTTCCGCAGCTTCGCCGGCCCCGAGCGCCAACTGCTGGGCGCGGCCCTGCTGTTCACCCTGCCCGGCACCCCGATGGTGTTCTCCGGCGACGAGGTCGGCGTGGTGGGCGAGGGCCTGGAGGAGGGCCGCAAGCCCTTCCCCTGGGACGAGTCCGCCTGGGACCAGCACACCTACCGCACCTACCGCGAGCTGATCCGGCTGCGCCGCGGCCACAGCGCGCTCGGCGGCGGCGGGCTGCGCTGGCTGCTCGCCGAGCGCGACGTCCTGCTGTTCGAGCGCGAGGACGACCAGGAGCGGATCCTGGTGCAGATCAGCCGGGCCGACCACCCGCCGGTGGCGGGGGAGTGGCACGCCACCCACCTTCTCGGCGGGCCGCAGCTCGTCCCCGGCCGCGACCTGCCCGCCGAGGGCCCGGCCGTGCACGTCTGGTCGGTGGCCCGATGAGCACCTCCACCGCGGGGACCGCCGCCGCCGTGCGCCGCGGCCGGACCGAACGCGTCCCGGGCTTCCGCTCCGAACAGCTCGGCAACGAACGGGACCTCCTGGTCCACCTGCCGCCCGGCTACGACGAGAACCCGGACGCCGACTACCCGGTGCTCTACCTCCAGGACGGCCAGCAGGTCTTCGACCAGGGACAGCGGCCCACCTGGGCGCTGGACCGGACGCTGGAGCAGCTCTACGCCGAGGGCCTGATACCCGAGCTGATCGCGGTCGGCGTGCCCAACGCCGGCGCCGAGCGCGGCACCGAGTACTCGCACGTCGCCGAGTACTGGCGCACCCCCGGCACCCCGCTCAAGGGCCACCGCTACGAGGCGTTCCTGGTCGACGAGGTCAAGCCGTTCGTCGACGCCCGCTACCGGACCAGGACCGGGCCGGAGCACACCGCGGTGATGGGCTCCTCGATGGGCGGCCTGGTCGCCTACCACATGGCCTTCCGCCGCCCCGAGGTGTTCGGCCTGGCCGCCGTCCTCTCCCCGTTCCTCACCCACGTCGACCCGGCCGGCCTCGGCGAGAAGTCGGTGTACGAGCGCTACCGCCGCCGCGGGCCCAGCCGGCTCTGGCTGGACATCGGCGGCCGGGAGGGCCTGATCCTGGCCCGGCCGGCCAGGGAACTGGCCGTCCAGCTCCTCGACGAGGCCGGCTACACCAGCGGCGCCGACCTCCTCTACTACGAGGACCCGCAGGCACCCCACCACGAGGACGCCTGGCGTCCCCGCGCCCGGCACGCGCTGCTGCACCTGTTCGGTGCCGCCTCGCCGGTCGTCTCGCTCACCGCCGCCGCGCACCTGCGGCTCGCCCCCGGCGAGACCTGGAGCGCCGTCAACCCGGTCGCCGTCCGGGCCGACGGCGTGCGGTACACCGCACTGGAGGCCGACTACCGGGTGGAGCGGCCCGAGGTCGCCGCCGTCCTGCCGCACGGGCTGCTGCGCCCGCTGGCCGCCGGCCGCACCGCGGTGACCGTCCGGGCGCACGGGCTGGACGCGCCCACCGAGGTCGAGGTGGCGCCGGAGCTGCCGGCCCGGCCCGTCCTGGAGGTGGTCGTCACCGTGCCGGACGGCACCCCGGACGACGCGCCGGTGATGTTCGGCCCGCTGCCCTGCCGACCCGACGGCCCCGGGCGCTTCCGCGGCCGGATCGCCGTCCCGCGCGGCACCGGCTTCGACGGCGGCGTCTCCCGCGGCTGGGGCCTGGACGCCGTCGACGAGGACGGCCTGCGGGTCGTGCACCCGCTCACCGTCGACCGGGACACCCGCCTCGACCTCACCGTCGACCGCTGGCACCGCCCGGCGGACGGCATCTGACCCGCCCTCCCGGGCCCGGCCCCACCCCGGGGTCCGGGCCCCACCCGCCCCGGGGCCCGGCCCCACCCCCTCCCAGACGAAGGAGTCTCGGACGATGCGCTACCGCAGACACGCCGCTCTCGGCGTCCTCGCCCTGCTGGTCACGGCCTGCGGCGGCACCTCGCCCGCCGGCACGCCGTCCACCGGCACCCCGGCCGCCGGCTCATCCGCCGCGGGCGGCGCCCCGGGGGGACCGATGACCGACCCGCCGATCCCGGCCGCGGAGGGCGATCTGGTGATCTGGGCGCAGACCCAGCAGGCCGCCGCCCTCCAGCCGGTCGCCGACCGGTTCGGCAAGGAGCACGGGGTCAAGGTCACCGTCGTCCCGCAGTCCGTCAACACCCAGCAGGCCTACGTCTCGGCCACCAACGCGGGCAAGGGCCCCGACCTGGTGGTGGGCGCCTCCGACTGGCTGGGCAACCTGGTGCAGAACGGCGTCGTCGCGCCCGTTCCGCTCACCGGGGCGCAGAAGGTGTCGTTCGAGCCCGCCGCGCTGGAGGCCGTGCAGCACGACGGCCGGCCGTACGGGCTGCCCTACGCGACCGAGAGCCTGGTGCTGTTCCGCAACACCGAACTCGCCCCGGACGCCCCCGCCACCTTCGAGGACCTCGCCGCCGCCGGGCAGGGCGCCGTCAAGGCCGGCCGCAGCGACGTCCCGCTCGCCCTGCCGATCGGCCAGCAGGGCAACGCGTACGCGCTGCAGCCGCTGTTCACCTCGGCCGGCGGCTACCTGTTCGGCACCAAGGCGGACGGCGGCTACGACACCGCCGACCTCGGGGTCGGCGGGCCGGGCTCGATCGCGGCCGGCGAGCTGTTCAAGCAGTACGGGGAGAAGGGCAGCGCGCTGTTCAACCGCTCGGTGGACACCAACGCCATCGCGCTGTTCACCGAGCGCAAGACGCCGTTCCTGGTGGCAGGCCCCTGGGCGTTGGGCCAGCTCAAGCAGTCCGGGCTGCCCTACGCGATCTCGCCGGTGCCCGGCTGGGCGGGCAAGGGCCAGGCCCGGCCGTTCATCGGGGTGCAGAGCTTCTACCTGTCCGCCAAGGCCAGGAACGTGCCGCTGGCCCAGGAGTTCCTGCTGCGCGAGATCGGCTCCGAGTCGGGCCAGCTGGCGCTCTACCAGGCCTCGCCGGAGCCGCCGGCGCTGACCTCCGCGCTCGCCCGGGCGTCCGCGACCGACCCCGACATCGGCGCCCTCGCCGCCGCCGGGGCGGGCGGGCAGCCGCTGCCGACGATCCCCGCGATGAACGCGATCTGGGGGCCGCTCGGCCAGGCCGAGGCGAACATCGTGGCCGGTGCCGACCCGGCCACGACCATGAAGCAGGCCGGCGAGGCCATCCGGGCCGCCCTGGGCTCCGCCCGCTGAGGCCCCGGCCCTTCCGAACCCCCGTACACCCCGTACACCGAACTCCCGTACACCGAACTCCCGTACCGAGCCCCCGTGTGCCGGGCCTCCGTGCACCCAGCCCCCGTGTGCCGAGCCCTCCGCACGCGTGCCGCCACCCGGACGGCCACCACCTCCGGGCGCCCTCCGGACCAGGGACCACCCATGACCTCCCCCACCCTTCAGGACAGCAGGCGCCCGGACGACGACTCCGCCGCCGCCCCGGACCGCCCGCCCCGCCGGGCCCCCCGCCGCTCGGGCGCCGTCACCGCGCTCGTGGCGAGGACCTCCCTGCTGGCCGCCGTCGCCGCCCTCGCCCTCTACGCGGCGCCCCGGCTGTACGACGGCGGGCACTGGGCCGCGCTCGGCGTGCTGGCCGCGGCCGTCGGCGCGACGTTCTGGACCTACCTCTCGCCGCGCCGGCTGCCCGCCAAGTACCTGCTGCCCGCCACCGGGCTCTTCCTCGCGTTCGTGGCCTACCCCGTGCTGTACATCGTCGCCATCTCCTTCACCGACTACGGCGACGGCCACCTCCTCACCAAGGACCAGGCGGTCCGCAGCCTCGTCGAGCACTCCGTCGAGCCCGTTCCCGGCAGCCCCTCGTACGCGCTCACCGTCGCCACCGGACCGGACGGCGGCCCGCTGGTGCTGCTGCTCACCGATCCCGACACCGGGCAGGTGTCGGCCGGCACCGCGAGCGGCCTCGCCCCCGCCCCCGCCGGGACGGTCGCCGGACCGGACGGCCGGGTCACCTCCGCCCCCGGACTGAAGCTGCTCACCTTCGGCCAGGTCAACGCCCGCTCCGCCGAGCTGACCGGCCTGCGGGTGCCGGTGGACGGTGCCTTCCTGGTGAGCCAGGGGCTGTCGATGGCCACCACCGCCCGGCCCACCCTCGTCCACGACCGGGCGGCCGACACCCTCACCGACACCCGCGACGGCACCGTCTACCACCCGGAGGACGGCCGGTACACCGCCGCCGACGGCTCCGGGCGGACCCTGCCCACCGGCTGGCACCGCACCGTCGGCTTCGCCAACTTCACCGCCGTGCTCACCAGCCCCGCCATCCGCGGCCCCTTCCTCGGCGTGCTCGCCTGGACCTTCGGCTTCGCCCTGCTCTCCACCGGCGCGTCCTTCGCCCTCGGCCTCGGCCTCGCGCTCACCCTGCACCACCCGCGGCTGCGCGGGCAGCGGGTCTACCGCTCGCTGATGCTGCTGCCGTACGCGATGCCCGCGTTCATCGGCATCCTGATCTGGCAGAGCATGTACAACCGGGACTTCGGGCTGCTCAACCAACTGCTGCACACCCGGATCGACTGGCTGGGCGAGGCCTGGAGCGCCCGGTTCGCGGTGGTGCTCACCAGCCTCTGGCTCGGCTTCCCCAACATGCTGCTGATCTGCACCGGCGTGCTGCAGGCGATGCCCGCCGAGCTCAACGAGGCCGCCCGGATCGACGGCGCCGGGCCGTGGCGGGCGTTCCGGGCGGTCACCTTCCCGCTGCTGCTGGTCGCCGCCGCACCGGTGCTGATCTCGTCCTTCGCCTTCAACTTCAACAACTTCAACGCCATCCAACTGCTCACCGGCGGCGGGCCGTTCGACGGCGCGGGCGGCACGGCCGGCTCCACCGACATCCTGATCAGCTACACCTACCGGCTGGCCTTCGGCGGGCAGGGCGCCCAGTACGGCTTCGCCGCCGCGCTGTCCATCGTCATCTTCCTGCTGGTCGGGCTGATCACGCTGGTGGGCTTCCGCCGCACCCGCGCCCTTGAGGAGCTGAACGCATGACCGCCACGTCCGGTACCACCGGCACCACCGGCACCGCTGCCGCGCGCTGGCTGCGCCGCTTCGGCTGGCGGCACCTGATCGCCGTACTCGCCGTCTGCTTCGCGCTGTTCCCGCTGCTGTTCGTGCTCTCCGCCGCGCTCAACCCGCTCGGCACGCTCCAGTCGTCCACCCTGCTGCCCCGGCACGCCTCGCTCGCCAACTTCACCGCGCTCTTCACCGACGGGCAGTACCCGTTCGCCCGGTGGCTGGGGAACACCGCGCTGGTCTGCGGCACCTTCGCGGTGCTCAACGTGCTGCTCGGGGTGCTGGCCGCGTACGCCTTCTCGCGGTTCCGCTTCCGGGGGCGGCGGTTCGGGCTGATGGCGGTCTTCCTGGTGCAGATGTTCCCGCAGTTCCTCGCGGTGATCTCGCTCTACCTGATGTTCGCGAAGATCGGCGACGTGCTGCCGGCGATCGGCCTGGACACCCCGTGGGGCCTGGTGCTGGTCTACCTCGGCGGCGCGATGGGGGTGAACACCTGGCTGATGAAGGGCTACCTGGACACCATCCCGCGCGAGATCGACGAGGCCGCCAAGGTGGACGGCGCCGGGCACGCCCAGATCTTCTTCCGGCTGATCCTGCCGCTCGCCGCGCCGATGCTGGTGGTGATCTCCATCCTGTCGCTGACCGCCGCGCTCAACGACGTGATCCTCGCGAACATCTTCCTGACCTCGAACGACTCCAAGACGGTCGCGGTCGGCCTCTACGGGATCATCTCCGGCCAACAGGACCAGAACTACGGCCTGTTCGCCGCCGGTGCGCTGGTGACCTCGCTGCCGGTGATCGTGGTCTACCAGTTCCTCCAGCGCTACCTGGCCCAGGGGCTGACCGCGGGATCGGTCAAGGGCTGAGCGCGGGTGGCCGGCCCGCCGCCCCGGACGCCGACGACGTCCGGGGCGGGGTGGTGGGTCCCGCACAGGGGGTCCCGTGCGGGCGGCGGATCAGGATTCGCCGTGCTGGCCGCGGGAGAAGATGGTCGGGCTGCCGGGGAGTTCCGGATTCGCGCCGAGGTGGTCGGCCAGGTCGCGCACCCCCTCGACCAGCGAGACCGACGGCCGGTATCCCAGGCCCTGGAGCTTGGAGATGTCGCCGACCAGCCGGTAGGTGTCGTCCTCGATCTCCGGGATCACGCTGACCTCGGGCGTCTTGCCGGTGGCCTCCCCGATCGTGTCGACGAGCTCGCGCATCGACACCTCCGTGCCGGAGCCGATGTTGAACACCTCGCCCAGGTCGGCCCGGTCGGCGATCGTCAGCAACCCCTGGACCAGGTCGGTGACATGGACGAAGTCGCGGGTCTTCCGGTCGATGTCGCCCACGATCTGGATGGGTCGGTGGTTGAGGTGCCAGCGCAGGAAGCGGCCGACCTCGACCATCGCCTCGTGCGGGTTCTCCCCCGGTCCGTAGACGCAGAAGGGGCGGCCGACCACCACCGGGAGGCCGCAGGCGCGGTGGAGTGCCAGGCAGGTGATCTCGCCGCTGAGTTTGGACGCGCCGTACGGCACGAAGGGGCGGGTCGGGTGGTCCTCGTCCATGGGGAATTTCCGGGGCGTTCCGTAGACGGACGCGGACGAGACGTAGACGACCCGACGGACGGGCGCCTTGAGGAGGGCCTCGGCGAAGATCAGCGTGCCGAGTGCGTTGATCTCGAAGTCGAGGCGCGGCTGCGTCACCGACAACGTGCCGTTCGCGTTCGCGGCGACGTGGAAGACCAGGTCCGCGTCGTCCACGGCCGCGGCGACGGCGTCGACCTCGCGGATGTCCAGCAGGTGCAGGGTGGTCCCGGACGGCGCCGAGATGCTCGTGGCCGTCCGGGCGTTGTCGATGATCGACACCTCTTTCCCCAGGAAGAGAAGAGCGCTGGTCAGGTGCCTTCCGACGAAACCCAATCCGCCCGACACCAATACCTTGTCGTATTCTTCGAGCATGTAATCGATATATCAGGCCTAGAACATATGGGCGATCCGGGAATTCGAATTCGCGTCCGTCCGGGTGAATATCGGGCGAGCGGGGTTTGTCCCGGGGTGGAGTTCAGGCCCGCTGGGCGGCCGTCGGCCCGGTGTCGAAGGCACGGAAGAGCGAGAGGTCGGGGGTACGGCCGCGGATCGTGGTCCAGGCCTCGTGGAAGTCGCGCCGGATCCGGGACGGGAGCCAGGGGGCGGGCCGCAGCTCCGGAGGGAGGAGCGGGTCGCGCTCCAGGGCGTGGGTGAAGGCCTCGGCCAGCCGCAGCGCGACGGCGACGAGTTCGACGGAGCCGAGGTCGGGGCCGAGGGGATCCGCGGCGAGCACGTCGGCGAGGGGCCGGTAGGCCTCGACCGTCTCGGCCGAGGGCCACAGGTGCTCCGCGGTGGAGGCGGGGTCGGTGAAGCCCGGACCGGTCAGGCGGGTGGCCTCCGCCGTGATCAGGTAGGCGCCGACCGTCGCCGCCGAGGCCTCGGCGGTGAGTTCGTCGAGGAGGTCGTGCGGGCTCACGTAGGCGCCGGGCGCGAGCGGCACGGCACCGAGCCGGGTCAGCGCGGCCCGCAGGGCGTCGCGCTCCGACCGGTGCCGCTCGGGGACGGAGAAGGTGTAGAGGCGCCAGAGCCCGTCCCAGGGGGCGAGGCCGGCGTCCTGCGCGTAGGCGAGCGCGACGAACCGGACGTCCATGTCCGAGCGGAGCCTGCCCGCGTCGGTCAGCACGAGCCGGCCCTTGCGGCCCCGCCCCTCCTGCCGCAGGACGCCCGCCGCCTCCAGCCGGCGGACGGCCAGCCGCACCGGCTGGTCCGACAGGCCGACCGCCGCGGCGACGTCGTAGACGTAGTCGAGCGAGGCCGTGCCCTGCGGATCGAAGCAGGCCTCGACGACCGTTCGCGGCGCGGCTTTGTCTGCGGACACGGAAGACCTCGGTTCTCGATCACGAGCCCCGGGGCGGGGCCGTCCGGTCAATCTGCCACACCGGCCGCCGGCGTCGGCTCAGGACCCCTGCTGGACGAAGAGCCACTCCGGGCCGTAGGTGAGGTGGGGATCGGCGGGGAGCTTGATGGCGTTGATCACCCGTGCGGCGTCGCCCAGATCGCTCATGTGCCCGATCGCGTCGAAGAGCTCGTTCCCGTTGCCGCCCCAGGCGTGTTCGAGGGACGTCAGCATGGCGCTGTAGGACGTGTTGAAGTCGTGCAGTGCGGAGGCGGTGGGCTGGTCGGGCGCGTTGGCGGGGTCGTTGGCCCAGCCGCCGGCGGGAACACGGGCGACCGGCGAGGTGTCCGGGAGCGGTACGTCGGGGCCGGTGAACTCGAACCTCCCCGTCGCGGGGTTCTCGACCAGCTTCCTGCCGACGGCGATCTCCTTGAACGCGTAGTAGTGGGCGAGTTCGCCAGGAGGGCCGGGGAAGGGGTTGTCGGGCGAGACATCGGTGCCCTCGCCCTGGGTCCGGATGACGTCGATCGCCTTCAGCACGTCGTCCAGGGTGTTCATCGCGACGATGTTGTTGCCGGCGCCGTGCTGCGACCCCAGCGGGAACGTCACCTGGTTCCGGCCGGTGAGCAGGTGCGCGAACCTCGGGAAGACATCGGCGATGCGCTGGTAGAAGGCGCCGATCGTGTTGCCGTCGGCGGCGAACGCGAGCGGGTTCTCGGGCTTCTCGATGTCGGCGAAGAGGCCCGCCGACTCCCTGGTCAGCCCGCCGAGGGAGACGATCAGCCCCGGGTTGACCCCGCCGGGCAGCTCGCCCGGGTACTTCGGGACGGTGGCGGGGTCGGTCAGGACGACGGTGCCGCCGATGCTGGTGAGCATGTTGCAGACCAGGCCGAAGTGCGACATCTCGTCGAAGACGATCTCCCGGATCGTGTGGCGGACGGGCTGGGTGTTGTCCTGGCTCGTGATCGACCAGAGCGCGGTGGCGTAGGGCGGGATGGTGGAGAGCTCCAGCATGATCGCCCGCTGGAGCGCGTCCTTGAGCTCCTGCTCGGTCCAGTCCTCCTCGGAGATGTTCATGAGCTGGACGATCGCGTCGCTCTCGTAGTCCAGGATTCCGGTCGTCACGCTGGTCACCTTTCGTTCGGCTGTGCGCCGGACCGTAGCCGGAGGCGGATCGCGCGCGGACGCATGCCGTCGGTGCGGCCGAGGAGTTCATCCGGACGGATGTCGCGTCTCGCCCGAGGTGCTCCTGCCCGGCGCCGGCCGGGCAGGAGCACCTCGGTGCTCGATCACGCGCCTTCCCAGGGATAGCCGTGGCGGCGGAAGGCCGAGGCGATGGCCGCCTTCCCGCCCTCGACGTCGTCGTCGAAGAGGACGCGCCCGACCGGTGACTCGATCCGCACCTTGCCGCCGTGACGGAAGACGCCGCCGACCTGGTCGCGGGTGATCACCCGGCTGTCGTCGCCCTCGACGATGGTGATGCTCTCGTCCGAGATCCGCAGCGCGGCGGCGTGGTAGGTGACGAAGAGCCCGATCACGAGGCCGACGGCGGCGAGCGCCACCGGCCGTCCGATCACCATGGCCGGGGAGGAGAACGAGCCCAGGAACCGCACGGTGTCCGCGTAGGGGATCGGGTGCCGGGCGGCGAACTGGAGCAGCCACGGGACGGCGAAGCCGAGGCCGGCGCCGACCGCGCCGCAGAAGACCCAGACGACCACCTTGGTGTCGAGGGGCATCCGGAGCTCGGTCGCGGCGGACTGGGCGCCGATTTCTTTCGTCATGCGTACGACCGTAGCAGATTCGATAGTTCATGGCCGGGCGAAGGGTGGCGGGCGTGACGGCACGCACCCGGGCAATCGCCGCCGCCCGGCGTGAACGCCGGGCGGCGGCGGGGGAGCTCAGGGCTGCGGGGTGGTGGTGACGGTGATCAGGTGGGAGGTCCAGTCGGTCATCTCGCCGACGTAGAGGGTGACGCTCCAGGAGTCGTTGCGGGAGAGGCGGTTGGCGACGCCCTGGCCGCCGCCCGGCCCGATGCAGATCCGGATGAAGTCGCGGTGGGCCTCGCGGATGGGGAGCTCGCGGACGCGCTCCCAGAGGACGGGGAGGGCGTGGTCGAGGCTGGGGAAGTCGGCGGGGAGCATGATGCCGGCGATCCCGGCCCGGACGGCGCTCACGCGGCGTCCGCCTCGGGGGAGATGTGGCACCAGACGAACTTTCCGATGCCGCCCTCGCGCGGGCAGCAGCCCCACTGGGTGGCCAGCTGCTGGACGAGCCGCAGGCCCCGGCCGGTTTCGGCGGAGGTGGAGCCGGGCCGGAGGGAGGGCTTCTCGCTGTTGGCGTCGTGCACCTCGATGCGGAGGGTGTCGTCCGGGGAGAGCTGGAAGCGGATGAAGATCAGCCGGTCACGCGGGGCGCGGGCGTGCCGGACGGCGTTGGTGACCAGCTCGCTGACCAGCAATTCACCGGTGAAGACGAGGAGTTCGCCGGAGGGGTGGGGGAGGAGGAAGTCGTGGAGCTCCCAGCGGGCGGCACGGGGGGCTTGCGATGCCGGGGCAACCAGCAGGTCCGCTCGGCGGGGATGGGGGAGGGGGAGAGGTCTTCAGGCATGGCGGGGCCACCTATGGAGTGTGCAGGTGAGAGTGGCTGAAGAGGGCATGGGGATGCCCGGTGAGCAGCCCGCTGTGATCACGATGTGTCGACTAGCGAGATACGTTGAGTAGCGTGCTCCTGGGGGCTTCTAAAGTGCAAGTCCCCACTTTGGAAGTGATCAAGGATTGTTGCCGATGCCGAGGGGAGGCAGACTGACAGCTCACAGAAGTGGGGAGGTCGCGACGGTGCCCGTGAACAAGAACCCGACTGTTCGGCAGCGTCGGCTGGCTCGAACGCTCAAGGAATTGCGGGGAGATGCCGATCTGACGATTGCTCAGTCGGCTCGGCATCTTGCGTGCGCCGAGAGCAAGATCAGCCGCATCGAGGCTGCGCAGTCCGGGATTCGATTGGTGGATCTCCGGCTGCTGCTCGACCTGTACGGGGTGAAGGACCCGGAGACCAGAGGCCGGCTGGAGATTCTGTCGCGTGAAGGCCGCCTGCGTGGCTGGTGGGATCGCTACTCGGAGGCGTTGTCGCCGCTGTATGCCGACTACATTGCCTTGGAGTCCGATGCGTCGGACATGTACAGCATCCAGACTCTTCTGGTGCCGGGGATCCTGCAGACCGAGGACTACACCAGGGCTGTTGTGAGAGCGCAGATAGAGGATGCGACGTCTGAGCAGATCGAGACTCTGACGAAGGTTCGCCAAGAGCGTCGCTCGGTTCTGGCGAGGGATACGCCGATGACGGTATGGGCCGTGCTCTCGGAGTCAGCGCTCAGGCATCAGGTCGGTGGGCCGTCGGTGATGCGCGAGCAGCTTCGATCCCTCGCGGCTTCCTCCGAAAGTCCGAACATCAACGTTCAGATCCTGCCGGAGGCATCGGAGATCCACGCCGCGCTCTTCGGGCCGGTCACCATCCTCAGCTTTCCGGAGGTGGCCGAGACCGACGTGGTGTACGTCGACAGCCTCCTCAGCACTCTGTACATCGAGGAGCCGGACGAAGTTTTCAAGTACGCGAACCTGTTCCGCCGCGCCCTGGCGGAGTCCCTGCCCCGCAATGAATCGATCGCGCTCATCGAGCGCATCGCGAGTGAGAAGGTCTAGATCGTGAGCGAGTTCTCGCCAGAAGGTGTCGCAGGACTTGAGTGGCACAAGTCTTCGTTCTCGGGTGCGCAGAGCGAGTGCGTTGAGGTGGCTGTTGGCCTGCCTGGTGCCGTTCCTGTCCGGGACTCGAAGGAACCGGACGGGCCAGCTCTGTTGTTCGCGGCTGAGGCTTGGTCGTCCTTCCTCGCCGGGATCAAGGGCGGGGAGTTTCCGTCCCTCTGAACCGACAGAGGTGCCCCGCACGGCTGTGGCC
>NZ_JBHXTL010000087.1:0-44415 GCF_042677365.1 Kitasatospora sp. NPDC127116 | reverse complement strand
ACCCCAGCCCGGCCCGGCCCGGACGACGGCCCGACCGTCCCGACCACCACAGCCGGCCACCACCGCCTCCGGGAGGCCCAGCAATGCCCGTAGTCACCGATCCGTACACGCCCGGCACCCCGTGCTGGGTCGACCTGATGGCGAGCGACCAGCAGGCCGCGCTCGACTTCTACCGCGACCTGTTCGGCTGGCAGGGCGAGGTCGGCCCGGCCGAATTCGGCGGCTACGCCGTGTGCCTGCTCAACGGCCGGCCGGTCGCCGGGATCATGGCGCAGATGGCGCCCGAGGGGCAGCCGGTGCCGCCCGTCGCCTGGACCACCTACCTCGCCTCGGACGACGCCGACGCGGCCCGGACCTCCATCACGGAGGCCGGCGGCACCGTCCTGTACGACCCGATGGACGTCGGCACGATCGGGCGGATGCTGGTCGCCGCCGACCCGACCGGCGCGGTGTTCGGGGTCTGGCAGGCGATGGACTTCATCGGCGCCGGCGTGGTCAACGAGCCCGGCGCGCTGGTCTGGAACGAGCTCAACACCGCCGACACCGGGACGGCCGGCAGCTTCTACCAGCCGGCCCTCGGGCTGCGCCCGGCCACCATCCAGGGCATGGACGGCTACTTCTCGCTCAACGTCGGCGACCGCACGGTGGGCGGCATGCAGGCGATCCCCGGCTACCTGGCGCCCGGCACGCCCTCGCACTGGATGACCTACTTCTCGGTGGACAGCGCCGACTCCACGGTGGACGCCCTGGTCAAGGCCGGCGGCTCGGTGATCCAGCCGGCCTTCGACATGCAGTCCGGCCGGATGGCGGTGGTCCAGGACCCGCAGGGCGCGGTCTTCGCGGTCGTCGAGCCGCCCGAGGCGCAGATGCCCGACTCGCCGTAACCCCGTCCGGTCCCGTCCCGGCCGGGCCTCCGGAAGCCGCCCTTCCCGCGACGCGCCGCCGGGAAATGGGCGGCTTCCCCCCGTTCCCGGGTAAGACTGCACCCATGCTGGGGCTACCGGACGACATCCGTGCTTTCCTCTTCGACCTCGACGGGGTGCTCACCCAGACCGCGAAGGTGCACGCCGCGGCCTGGAAGGACACCTTCGACGCCTTCCTGCGCGCCGAAGCCGCCCGCACCGGCGGGCAGTTCGTCCCCTTCGACGCCGTCACCGACTACGACACCTACGTGGACGGGCGCCCGCGCCTGGACGGCACCCGCGCGTTCCTGCTCGGCCGGGGCATCGAACTGCCCGAGGGCACCCCGGAGGACCCGCCCAACTCCCGTACCGTGCAAGGGATCAGCCGGGCCAAGAACGACACCGTGCTGCGGCTGATCCGTGAGCGGGGCGTCCAGCCGTACCAGGGTTCGGTGGACTACGTGCACCGGCTGCGCGCGGCCGGGCTGCCCAGCGCCGTGGTCTCCTCCAGCGCCAACTGCCGCGACGTGCTGCGGGCGGCCGGGATCGAGGAGCTGTTCGAGGTGATCGTGGACGGCAACGTCGCCAAGGCCGAGGGCCTGCCCGGCAAGCCCGCCCCCGACACCTACCTGTACGCCGCCCGCGTCCTCGGCGTCGAACCCGCCCGCGCCGCGGTCTTCGAGGACGCGCTCGCCGGGGTCGCCTCCGGCCGGGCCGGCGGCTTCGGCGCGGTGGTCGGGGTGGACCGCACCGGCCAGGCCGCCGAACTGCGCCGGGACGGCGCGACCGTGGTGGTCCAGGACCTCTCCGAGCTCCTGGGGGAGGGGGGAGCGTGAGCGGGCGCAGCGAGCGAATCATCGAGAGGCGCGTGCGGGCGAATGCCCCTGCCGAGCGCGGCGAGGTGGGTGCATGAGCGAGCGCAGCGAGCGAATCATGGAAAGGTGCGTGTGGGCGAATGCCTCTGCCGAGCGCAGCGAGGTGGGTGCATGAGTCCCGGGGACAACTTCGCGATCGACCCCTGGCAGATCACCGAACAGGGCCTCGACCTGGCCTCGATGGCCCGCGCCGAGTCCGTCTTCGCGCTGTCCAACGGGCACATCGGCCTGCGCGCCAACCTGGACGAGGGCGAGCCGCACGGCCTGCCCGGCACCTACCTCAACGGTGTCTTCGAACTGCGCCCGCTGCCGTACGGCGAGGGCGGCTACGGCTACCCGGAGTCCAGCCAGAGCGTCATCAACGTGACCAACGGCAAGATCATCCGGCTGCTGGTGGACGACGAGCCCTTCGATCTGCGCTACGGCGAACTCGTCAGCCACAAGCGCTGGTTGGACTTCCGCGAGGGCCTGCTGCACCGCGAGGCCGAGTGGACCTCCCCGGCCGGGCGGACGATCAAGGTGCGCTCCTCCCGGCTGGTCTCGCTCACCCAGCGCGCGATCGCCGCCGTCGAGTACAGCGTCGAGGCGGTGGACGGCCCGGTGCGGATCGTGCTCCAGTCCGAGCTGGTCGCCAACGAGCAGCTGCCCGGCGGCCCCGAGGGCGACCCGCGGGCCGCCGCCGTGATGGAGGCGCCGCTGCAGCCCGAGGCGCACCACGCCAGCGCCACCAAGGCCGTCCTGGTGCACCGCACCCGCTACAGCGGCATCCGGGTCGCGGCCGGGATGGACCACATCATCGAGGGCCCGGAGAAGTCCGACACCGTCGCCGAGTCCGAGGCCGACCACTGCCGGATCAGCGCCACCACCGTGCTCAAGGCCGGCCAGCGGCTGCGGCTGACCAAGTTCATCGCCTACGGCTGGTCCGGCACCCGCTCGCTGCCCGCCGTCCGGGACCAGGTGGAGGCCGCGCTGACCGCCGCCCGCTACACCGGCTGGGACGGGCTGGTCGCCGAACAGGCCGCGTTCCTCAAGGAGTTCTGGGAGACCAGCGACATCGCGATCGAGGGCGACGTCGAGCTCCAGCAGGCCGTCCGGTTCGCCGTCTTCCACGTCCTGCAGGCGGGCGCCCGCAGCGAGGAGCGGGCCATCCCCGCCAAGGGCCTGACCGGGCCCGGCTACGACGGGCACAGCTTCTGGGACACCGAGACCTTCGTCCTGCCGGTGCTCACCTACTGCCTGCCCGCCGCCGTCAACCAGGCCCTGCGCTGGCGGCACACCACCCTGCCGCTGGCCCGCGAGCGGGCCGTCCAACTCGGCCTGTCCGGCGCGGTGTTCCCGTGGCGGACGATCCGCGGCGAGGAGTGCTCCGGGTACTGGCCGGCCGGTACCGCGGCCTTCCACATCGGCGCCGACATCGCCGCCGCCGTCGCCCGCTACGTCCGGGCCACCGGCGACGCCGAGTTCGAGCGCGAGTACGGGCTCGAACTGCTCGTCGAGACCGCCCGGATGTGGCGCTCGCTCGGCCACCACGACGTGTCCGGGAAGTTCCGCATCGAGGGCGTCACCGGCCCCGACGAGTACAGCGCCGTCGCGGACAACAACGTCTTCACCAACCTGATGGCGCAGAGCAACCTGCGGGCCGCCGCCGAGGCCGCCGTCCGCCACCCGCACGAGGCCTCGCTGCTCGGCGTGGACACCGAGGAGACCGCCGCCTGGCGCGACGCGGCCGCCGCGATGTACATCCCGTACGACGAGGACCTCGGCGTCCACCCGCAGGCCGACGGCTTCACCCACCACCAGGTCTGGGACTTCGAGCGGACCCCGCCGGAGAAGTACCCGCTGCTGCTGCACTTCCCGTACTTCGACCTGTACCGCAAGCAGGTGGTCAAGCAGGCCGACCTGGTGCTCGCCATGCAGGTCCGCGGCGACGCCTTCACCGACGAGCAGAAGGCCCGCAACTTCGCCTACTACGAGCGGCTGACCGTCCGGGACTCCTCGCTCTCCGCCTGCACCCAGGCGGTCATCGCCGCCGAGGTCGGCCAGCTCGACCTCGCCTACGACTACACGGCCGAGGCGGCGCTGATGGACCTGCACGACCTCGGCGGCAACACCCGGGACGGCCTGCACATGGCCTCGCTCGCCGGGGCCTGCATCGCCCTGGTGGCCGGCTTCGGCGGGCTGCGCGACCACAGCGAGACGCTCTCGTTCCGGCCGCGGCTGCCGTCCGGGCTGATGCGGCTGAGCTTCTCGCTGCTGGTGCGCGGGCACCTGCTCGGCGTCGAGATCACCCATGAGCGCACGACGTACACGCTGCGCCGCGGCAAGGTCCTCCACCTGCGGCACGACGGTGAGGCGGTGCGGGTCGAGTCCGGTTCCCCGGTCACCCTGGCGACCACCGTCCCGCCCGCGCAGGAGCGGGTCGCCCAGCCCCCGGGCCGCGAACCCGGCCGCCGCCAGCCCCAGGCCGGCCTCGCGGCCGGCAAGCTCGGTCAGCAGGACCACCTGGCGGCCGAGTAGCCCGTACCCCGCTCACTCCTTCGGCCCGCCCCGGCTGCGCCCGCCACCTCCCCGGCGGAGGGTGCAGGTGTCCCGTGGCGACCGAAGGAGCACAGCCGTGGTGAGCGTGGCCGAACAGATGGTGGAAGTGCTCCGGCAGGCCGGGGTGGAACGGGTCTACGGCGTCGTCGGCGACAGCCTCAACCCCGTGGTGGACGCGATCCGCCGGGCCGACGGCATCAGCTGGGTGCACGTGCGCAACGAGGAGGCCGGCGCCTTCGCGGCCGCCGCCGAGGCCGAACTCTCCGGCCGGCTCGCGGTCTGCGCCGGGTCCTGCGGCCCCGGCAACACCCACCTGATCCAGGGCCTGTACGACGCCCAGCGCAGCGGCCTGCCCGTGCTCGCGCTCGCCTCCCACATCCCGTCCGGGCAGATCGGCACCGGCTTCTTCCAGGAGACCCACCCCGAGCGGGTGTTCACCGACTGCAGCAACTGGTGCGAGATGCTCTCCACCCCGGCCCAGCTGCCCCGCCTGCTGCGGGTCGCCGTCCAGCACGCGCTCGGCTCGCACGGCGTCTCGGTGCTCGCCTTCCCCGGGGACGTCGCCGCGCTGACCGCCGCCGCACCCACCGGCACCAGCCACTTCCTCACCGAGGAGGCCGTCGCCGCGCCGCCCTGGTCCCAGGTGCAGGAGCTGGCCCGGCTGCTCAACGCGGCCCGCAAGGTGGTCCTGTTCTGCGGTGCCGGGGTGCGCGCGGCGCACGCCGAGGTGATGGCGGCCGCGCAGGCCCTGAACGCGCCGATCGGCCACTCCCTGCGCGGCAAGGAATGGATCCAGTTCGACAACCCGTACGACGTCGGCATGAGCGGACTGCTCGGCTACGGCGCCTGCCACGAGGCGCTGCACTCCGCCGACCTGGTGCTGCTGCTCGGCACCGACTTCCCGTACGACTCCTTCCTGCCGCAGGCGCACACCGTCCAGGTCGACCACGACGCCACCCGGCTCGGCCGCCGCACCCCGCTCGACCTGGCCGTCCACGGCGACGTGGCCGCCACCCTGCGGGCCGTGCTGCCGCTGCTGGACGCCACCCGGGACCGCGCCTTCCTGGACCGGATGCTGCGCAAGCACTGCCGGGCGCTGGAGGACGTGATCGGCGCGTACACCCGGGACATCGAGAAGCACCTGCCGATCCACCCCGAGTACGTCGCCTCGGTGCTGGACGAGGTGGCCGCCGAGGACGCGGTGTTCACCGTGGACACCGGCATGAACAACGTCTGGGCCGCCCGCTACCTCCGGCCCAACGGCCGCCGCCGGGTGATCGGCTCCTTCCTGCACGGCTCGATGGCCAACGCCCTCCCGCACGCGATCGGCGCCCAGCTCGCCTGCCCGGGGCGGCAGGTGGTCGCGATGGCGGGCGACGGCGGGATCGGCATGCTGCTCGGCGAGCTGCTCACGGTGGCCAAGCACAGGCTGCCGGTGAAGACGGTGGTCTTCAACAACGGCGCACTGGGCATGATCAAGCTGGAGATGCTGGTCTCCGGCTACCCGGAGTCCGAGATCGACAACGGGGACGTGGACTACGCCGGGATCGCCCGGGCGATGGGCATCCAGGCCAAGCGGGTCACCGAGCCGGCCCGGGTCCGGGAGGTGCTGGCGGAGGCGCTGGAGCGGCCGGGTCCGGCCCTGGTGGACGTGGTCACCGACCCCAACGCGCTGTCCGTCCCGCCGCACATCACCGCCGCCCAGCTGAAGGGCTTCGCCCTGGCGGCGGGCCGGACGGTGCTCTCGGGCGGCGTCGGGCGCATGATCGACCTGGCCCGGAGCAATCTGCGGAACATCCCGCGGCCGTGAACGCCGGGGGCGGGACCCTCCGGGGCGCTTGCCTCTGAGGCAAATTTCTTGCCCCTGCGGCACGTCGGGTGTCCACTGGACACATGACCAGCAGCTCCACCGGTGCCGCCACGACCGGCGAACAGCTCGACGACCAGGAGGTCGCCGGCCTCGCCGCCCGCCTCCGTGAGCACCGGCTCAGCAGTCGCCTCACGCTGGAGGTGGCCGCCGGGCGGGTCGGACTCTCCCCAGCCTATCTGTCCCGACTGGAGACCGGCCGACGGCAGCCCTCGCTGCCCGTCCTGCTCGGCCTCGCCCGCGCGTACGGGACCTCGGTCTCCGGCCTGCTCGGCGAGACCCTCGCCGAGCCGGACCCGATCGTCCGCGGCGGCGCCATCGAACCCGGCCGGGCCGGCGGCTGGGGCTACCGGCGGGCCGGCGCCCCCGGCCGCGCCATGCAGGCCCTGCGGGTGCACGTCCCGCCGGGCGTGCAGGACTCGGTGGTCCGGGTCCACCCGGGCGAGGAGTGGCTGTACGTCCTGAAGGGCGCGCTCCGGGTCACCCTCGGCGACCGCGTCCACCAGCTCGGGGTGGGCGATTCCGCCCACTACGACTCGCTCACGCCGCACTGCATCGCCGCGGAGTCGGACAGCGGCGTCGAACTGCTCTTCGTCCACACCCTGCTGCAGAGCCCCGGCGGCGAACTCTGCCTCGGCGGCGGCCCCGCCGCCGTTCACTGACCAGCCGTCAGAACACCCCGGAGGAGATCACCATGGCCGATCCCACCACCACCGCCACCCCGGCCGGTGCCGCCGACACCGCCGCGGGTCCGAAGACCATGGACGCCGGCAAGTGGGCCAACAAGCGCGTCTACCACCGCCTGGTGATCTACACGGCCGGCATCCACATCTTCGCCGGCTTCATCATCCTCCTGTTCGAACTGGGCAGCCGCAACAAGTAGTTCGAACCCCTGACCGTCCGCCCGTCCCCACCCCCGAGGGAGGCGGGCGGACCACCTCCCCGAACCGGCCCCGCCGGCCGACCCCGGCGGCGGGGCCCGGCTTCACCGGCCCGGCCCGGCCTACCGCCCGCCCCGCTCACGCCCCGCGCAGCAACTCGCACAGGGCCCGGACGGCTCCGGCGAAGGCGTGCTCCGGCGGGGTGGCGTAGCCGATGACCAGGGCGGGCGGGGCTTCGGCGGTGGCCGGGGCGACGCGGTGCCGGGTGAGACCGCCGAGGGAGAGGCCGGCCTGCTGGGCACGGGCGACGAGTTCGGCCTCCGGGGTGGAGCCGGGCGGCAGCTGGAGCACGGCGTGCAGGCCGGCCGCGATGCCGGTGACCCGGACGTGCGGGGCGTGTGCGGCGAGCGCCGAGACCAGGTGGTCGCGCCGGCGCCGGTAGTGCAGGCGGCAGCGCCGCACGTGGCGGTCGTAGGTGCCGGAGGTGATCAGTTCCGCCAGCGTCAGCTGGTCCAGCACCGGGGACATCGTGTCGGCCAGCGACTTGAGCCGGGCGACCGGCTCGACCAGCGCGTCCGGCAGGGCCAGCCAGGCCAGCCGCAGGCCCGGTGCGAGGCTCTTGGCGGCCGTTCCGGCGTACACCACCCGCTCCGGGTCCAGCGCCTGCATGGCGCCGAGCGGCTGCCGGTCGTAGCGGAACTCGCCGTCGTAGTCGTCCTCGACGACGTACCGGTCGTGCTCCCGCGCCCACCGCACCGCCGCCGCCCGCCGGTCGGCGGAGAGCGCCGCGCCGGTGGGGTACTGGTGGGCCGGGGTGAGCAGGACGGCGCCCGCCCGGCTGTCGAGCCGGTCCACCAGTGCGCCGTCCGCGTCCAGCGGCACCGGGGCGGTGGCGAGCCCGGCGGCCCGGGCGACCGCGTGCTGCGGCGGCAGCCCGTACTCCTCGACGGCCAGAGCGCGGGCGCCGCGTTCCCGCAGGGCGGCGCAGAGCAGGCCGAGGCCCTGGGTGACGCCGGTGCAGACGAGCAGGTGGTCGGGGTCGGTGCGGACGCCGCGGACCCGGGCCAGGTAGTGGGTGAGCGCCTGCCGCAGTTCGATCCGGCCGAGTGGGCTGCCGTAGTCGAGGGCCTCGTGCGGTGCGGTGGCGAGGGCGCGGCGGGCGGCGGCGAGCCAGGCGGTGCGGGGGAAGAGCGAGAGGTCGGGCCGTCCGGACATCAGGTCGTACCGGGCGGTCGGGCGCCCCGGCGACGGTCGGGGGGCCGGCCGCCGGCCCTGGGGCGGCTCCGGCGCGGCCCGTCGGGCGACGGTGGTTCCGGAGCCCTGCCGGGAGCTGAGCCAGCCTTCCGCGGTGAGCTGGCCGTACGCCTCGACCACGGTGTTGCGGGCGATCCCGAGGTCCTCGCCGAGCGCCCGGGAGGACGGCAGCCGGGTGCCGGGGGCGAGCCGCCCGTCCTGGACGGCCTCGCGCAGCGCGTCCTCCAGGGCGGCCCGCAGTCCGGCGCCGGCGGCCCGCCGCTCGGTGAGGTCCAGGTGCAGGTCGCCGCCGAAGGTGGTCCAGGAGGTGGTCCGGGAGGTGCTCACGAGCCCCATTCTCGCGCGGCGGGGCGGCGGGGTGCCGGGGGCCACCAGGTGGTGCCGGCGGGCTCCTCGATGGTGGTGGTGGTGCGGGTGGTGGTCATGGTGTCCTCCCGGTCGGTTAGCGTCCGTCACTGGACCGACGGATCCCGATGCGAGGATGTGACAGGGTGAGCGAGGAAAACCCCCCGGCCGAACCCGCCGAGCCGGCCGAACCCGCCGAACCGGCCGAGCCCGCCGAACTGGCCGAACTGGCCCGGCGTTTCGAGGCGGAGCGCCCCCAACTGCGGGCGGTGGCCTACCGGATGCTCGGGTCGATCGCCGAGGCCGAGGACGCCGTCCAGGAGGCCTGGCTGAAGCTGGGCCGCAGTGACGCGGGCGGGGTGCGCAACCTCGGGGCCTGGCTCACCACGGTCGTCGGCCGGGTCTGCCTGGACCAGTTGCGCTCCCGCGCCTCCCGCCGGGAGGACCCGATGCCCGAGCAGGAGGACCGGGTGCGGCTGCCGGACCCGGTGGTCGGCGGGCTGTCGGCGCTGGACCCGGTGCACGAGGTCCTGGTCGCGGACTCGGTCGGGATCGCGCTGATGGTGGTGCTGGAGACGCTCTCCCCGGCGGAGCGGGTGGCCTTCGTGCTGCACGACATGTTCGAGGTGCCCTTCGACGGGATCGCCGAGGTGCTGGGCCGCACCTCCGCCTCCACCCGGCAGCTGGCCAGCCGCGCCCGCCGCCGGGTCCAGGGCGCGACCCCTGCCGCGGACTCCGACAACGCCCGCAAGCGCACGGTGGTGGAGGCCTTCCTGAGCGCCGCCCGGGGCGGCGACTTCGACGCCCTGCTGACCGTGCTCGACCCGGACGTGGTGGCCCGGTCGGACGGCGGCACGCTGGTCCCGAGCGCGCTGCGCCGCGGTGCGGCGGACGTCGCCTCGCAGGCGATCACGTTCGCCCGCTTCGCCGCCGAGGGCCGGATCGTGCTGGTCAACGGCTCGCCCGGGGTGGTGTCCTTCGCCGAGGGCCGTCCGCTGTCGGTCATGTCGTTCACCGTCCACGGGGGCCGCATCACCGCGCTGGACATCCTCACCGATCCCGTCCGCCTGGCCGCCCTGGGCCTCACGGCGTGACCGGTCGGGCCGCCCGGCCGGCTGCCGGGTGGCCCGGGCCGGGGATCAGGCCAGTCCGCCCGCGGCCCGGAGGTTCTGCCCGGTGAGCCAGCGCCCTTCGGGCCCGGCCAGGAAGGCGACGACGTCGGCGATGTCCTCGGGCCGGCCGAGGCGGCGCAGCGGGGTGAGGCCGGCCACGCGGTCGAGGGCCTCGGGCGGGTTGGTGCCGCGCAGCAGGTCGGTGTCGGTGGCGCCGGGCGAGACGGTGTTGACGGTGATCCCGCGCGGACCCAGTTCGACGGCGGCCACGGCGGTGAGCTGCTCGACGGCGCCCTTGCTGGCGGCGTACGCGGCGATGCCGGGGACGGGCCGGACGGTGTTCACCGTCGAGATGTTGACGATCCGTCCGCCGTCGCGCATCCGGCGGGCGGCGTAGCGGACGGTGGTGAAGGCGGCGCGGGTGTTGACCGTGAACACGGTGTCGAGGTCCGCGTCGTCCAGCTCGGCCAGCGGGGTCGGGGTGAAGGAGCCGGCGGCGTTGTTCACCAGGACGTCCAGTCCGCCGAGCCGCTCCTCGGCCTCGGCCATCAGCCGCTCGGCGGCACCGGCCTCGCCGAGGTCGGCCCGCAGCGCCCAGGCGCGGCCGCCCTCGGCCTCCACGGCGCGGACCACTTCGGCGGCGGCCCGCTCGTCGTGGGCGTAGCCGAGGACGACCTGCGCGCCGTCGCGGGCCAGCCGCCGGACGACGGCCCGCCCGATGCCCCGCGAGCCGCCCGTGACGACCGCCGTCTTCCCCGTGAGCGGGGCCGGCCCGCCCTGTTCCTCAACCACGTTTCCTCCACGTCCTGTTCGCCGTCGTTTCCCGGGCCACTGTCGCACGCGCGCGCTACGGTGCCGCCCATGGCGAACTTTGTACTGGTGGCGGGCGCCTGGCTCGGGGCGTGGGCGTGGGACGAGGTGGCGGCGCAGCTGCGCGAGGCCGGTCACGGGGCGTTCCCGCTGACCCTCTCCGGGCTCGCGGAGAAGCACGGTGCGCCGGCCGGGCAGCAGGCGCACGTGGCGGACGTCGTCGCCGAGGTGGAGCGGCTGGACCTGCACGAGGTGGTGCTGGTCGGGCACAGCTACTCGGGCATTCCGGTGGGCCAGGCCGCCGAGCGGATCGGCGGACGGCTGGCCGGGCTGGTCCTGGTGGACGCCAACGTGCCGGTGGCGGGGGAGTCCTTCGCGGACCGGATGCCGGAGCCGGCCGCGCTGCGGGCGGACCTCGCGGCGCACGGGGGCTGGTGGCCGCCGCTGCCGCCGGCCGAGTTCGCCGAGCAGGGGCTGACGGTCGGGCAGATCGCCCGGATCGTCGCGGGGGCGACTGCGCACCCGGGCCTCTCGCTGACCGAACCCGCCGTCCTGCGGGGCCCGTTGAGCGCGCTCCCGACGGTGTACGTGAAGTGCCTGCTGGACTGGCCGGAGCCGCCGCCGGTGGTCGCCGGGCTGGTCGCGGACGGCCACTGGCGGCTGGTGGAGCTGGACACCGGGCACTGGCCGATGTTCTCCCGGCCGGCCGAGCTCGCGCAGGTCCTGGCCGGGGCGGTCCGGACGGCTCAGAGCGACAGGTAGACCGCGCTGCCGGCGCCGGCCAGGAAGCAGTAGATCGCGAACGGCGTCAGGCTGCGGGTCTCGAAGTACCTGGTGAGGAAGCGCACCGAGACGTACCCGGCCACGAAGGCGGCGAGGCTGCCCGCGAGGACCGGGCCGAGCACGCCGGAGTTCTCCGGCTTGAACAGCTCCGGCACCTTCAGCACCGAGGCGGCCAGGATGACCGGGGTGGCGAGCAGGAAGGAGAACCGGGCCGCGTCCTCGTGGTGCAGTCCGCGCAGGATGCCGGCGCTCATGGTGACGCCGGAGCGGCTGATGCCGGGGAACAGCGCGAGGATCTGCGCGGCGCCGATCCAGGCGCCCTGCCCGTAGCCGAGCCGGGTCAGCCGGTGGTCGGAGGCGATCGCCGGGTCCGTGCCCGGCTCGTCGTCGTCGGCGGCGGTGACGCGTCCGGCCCGGCGGCGGCCGGTGCCGCCGCGCTTGAGCCGCTCGGCGCCGAGCAGTACGAGGCCGTTGAGGGCGAGGAAGACCGCGGCCGGGACGGGCTTGCCGAGCGCGTTGCGCAGGGCCTTCTCCAGCACCAGGCCGGCCACGCCGACCGGGATGGTGGAGAGGACGAGCAGCCAGGCGAGCCGCTCGTTGCGGGTCTCCACCCGGCGGTGCCGGATCGAGCCGAACAGCCCGTCGACCACCCGGACCCAGTCCTTGCGGAAGTAGACCACCAGCGCGAGCGCGGTGGCCAGGTGCAGGGCGACCAGGGCGGCGAGGTACGAGGAGCCCTCGGCGGTCATGTCGAGGTCGTGCTGGATCCTTCCGCCGACCAGGGCGGGCAGCAGGATGCTGTGGCCGAGGCTGGAGACCGGGAAGAGTTCCGTCACGCCCTGGAGCAGGCCGACGCCTATCGCTTCCGGGTAGGTCAGGGTCGACATCGCGCACCTTCGCTCGGGGGTCGGTGGCCGCCCGGATCCGGGGCCGTCGCGAAGCTACTACGGGCATGTAGACGTTCGCCAACCCCGCCGTCGGAAGTTCACCGACCGTACGGCTGCGCGACACCGGGGCCGAAATGACCGATCAGCGCCGCCGCCACGGAGGCCAGGACGGTGGCGGACGGGACGGTCCGGTGCGCGGCGTCGCCGAACAGCACGAGGGCGGTCACCGCGGCCGGTGTGCCCGCCAGCGGCAGGGCGACGGTCAGCGCGGCGAGCAGCCGGGGGCGGGGGCGGGGCGAGGGGTCCGGGTGGGTCACGGCGGTCTCCTTCGGGCTCGACCCGCGCCACGATGCCGCCTCCCGCAGCGTCAGGTGCAAGTCCTTTTCCGCCGCCGCCGACGTGGGGCCGGCTGCCGTCGGCCCTCCGTCAGCCTGCCGTCAGGCCGCCGCCACCCGCCGCCACCCCGGCCCGCCCGCGGCCACCGGCGCGGGCGCGAAGTCGTAGCGCAGCAGGTCCGGTCCGAGTGCGAGCAGCGAGATCGAGGAGGAGCCCCAGATCCGTCCGTCGCCGAAGTCCCGCCGCTGGACCAGCGCGGCGTCCGCGTCCGGGGCGAGCCCGTCCCCGGCGACGATCGGCAGCCACCCGCCCCAGGCCGCCTCGGCCGGTCCGTCGGCGGTCGGCCCGGGCCGGGGCACGGCGGTGAAGCGGGACCGGAAGTGGGCGGCCCGCGCGGCCATCAGGGCGCGGATCCGCTCGGAGGCGGTCCGGCCGGCCGCCAGGCCCTCCAGCCCGTCGTTGAGCACCACGCTCAGGCCGGACGGCAGTTCGCTCTCCTCCAGCCGCCCGCCGCCCCAGCTGAACACCCGGGCGCCGTCGGCGCGGGCCAGGACGAGGTGGAACGGGTCGTACGGGGTGAGGTCGAGGTGGCCGATCCCGCTCTCCCGGAGGGCGGTGAGCGGCAGCCGGCCGCGGGTGCGCCGGGCGTCGGCGGGGGCGAGCGGGCCGAAGCCGTTCAGCAGGCAGGCGGCGGTGCGCCGGCCGGGGTCGACGGCCAGCCAGGTGCCGCCGGCCGCGAGGTCCAGTCCGCCGAGCAGTTCCGGACGGTCCGGCCAGTGGTGGTCGGGCGGCAGCCAGGCGCGGCCCAGGTACTCGTCCCGGACGGACAGCAGCAGCACCGGGACGGCCGCTCCGGGCTCGATGCTGACGAACGCCGTGCACACGACCGTGCCCCCTGACCTCGACCTTCGGCGACCTCCTGCCGACGATCCCCTGCCAGCGATCCTCGCACGGTCGTTCGTACGCCGGAAGCGCCCGGGAAGCGCCCGGGACGTGCCCCGGGAAGTGGCCCAAGGAACGGGTAGCCGAACGCACCAGGACGCCAGGCCACCGCGCTCCTAGGCTGGCGGCCATGACGACGAACGAGACGACGGCCGCGACGACCGGCACGGACGGGGCCCCGGTGCCCGCCCCCGAGCAGCGCCTGCTGATGCACAAGCTCGCCCCCGCCTACTACCAGGCGATGATCGCCGTGGACCGGGCCTCCCGGGAGGGCCTCGACCCGGTGATCGCCGAGCTGGTCAAGGTGCACGCCTCGATGATCAACGGCTGCGCCTTCTGCATCGACATGCACTCCACCGACGCCCGCAAGCACGGCGAGCAGGACCACCGCCTGGTCTCCCTCCCGGCCTGGCGCGAGACCCCGTGGTTCACCGCCCGCGAGCGCGCCGCCCTGGCCCTCACCGAGTCGGTCACCCTGCTGACCCGGGGCCACGTGCCGGACGCCGTGTACGCGGAGGCCGCCGAGCGGTTCGACGAGACCGAGCTGGCCCAGCTGATCGCGCTGATCGCCACCATCAACGCCTGGAACCGGATCGGCGTGTCCACCCGCATGAGCCCGGCCGCGAAGTGAGCGCCGCGGACCCCGCCGTCCGGCGGGAGAGGGCCCGGCTGCTGCGCGAGCTGCACCGCCCGGGCGAGCCGCTGGTGCTGGCGAACGCCTGGGACGTGCCGAGCGCCCGGCTGGTGGCCGCCGCCGGGGCGCGGGCGGTGGCGACGGCCAGCGCGAGCGTGTCCTGGTCGCTGGGTAGCGCGGACGGCGGCGGCGCCGACCCCGAGCAGGTGCTGGCCCGGACCGCCCAGGTGGTCCGCGCGGTCGACCTGCCGGTCACCGCGGATCTGGAGGGCGGCTACGCGGACACCGCCGCCGGCGTCGGCGGGATGGTCGCCGCGCTGATCGCCACCGGCGCCGTCGGGGTGAACCTGGAGGACGAGGGCCGTCCCCCGGAGGAGGCCGCCGAGCGGATCGCGGCCGCCCGGGCCGCGGCGGACGCGGCCGGCGTGCCGCTCTTCGTCAACGCCCGCACCGATGTCTTCCTGCACGGGATCGGCGCCCCGGAGGGCCGGTTGGACGACGCGGTGCACCGGCTGCGGGCGTACGTCGCGGCGGGCGCGGACGGGGTGTTCGTCCCCGGGGTGGCCGACCCGGAGACCATCGCGGCCCTGGTCGCGGCCGTCCCGGCGCCGCTGAACGTGCTGGCCGGTCCCGGCTCCCCGGCGGTCGCCGAACTCGCGAAGCTCGGCGTGGCCCGGATCAGCCTGGGTCCGGGCCTGGCCGAGGTGGCGTACGCGGCGGTCGGCCGGGCCGCCCGGGAGGTGTACGGGAGCGGCACGTTCGGCGCGTTCGCCGAAGGGCTGAGCTACCCGGAGCTCAACCGGCTGTCCGCGGGCTGAGCCCCGCGGCCCGGGTGCCGTGCGTCGGGTGCCGCGCGTCGGGTGCCGTGGGCGGCCGACCGTTCGGGGGTCGGCCGGCCGCCCACGGGCCGGTCGCCGGGCGGGTGCGCCACCGGGCCGTCCGGCCACCCGGCCACCGACCGCCCGGCCACCCGGTCACCCGATCGGCGGATCAATCAGTTGAGGACGTGCCCGCTGAGCCCCGGGTGGTCCAGCTGGTTGGTCCCGATCGCCTCGATCTCGTTGGCCGGCTTGCCGACCAGCGGGAGCGTGCCCACGGTCCTCAGGGCGAGGTCGGCGGGAGAGACTTCGAGCCCGTCGGTGAGCCCGCCGGTGACGTCCGGCGAGGAGGCGGTCTGGGTGGTGGCGGAGGCCGCCGGGGCGGCGAGGGCGAGGCCCGCCATGGTGAGGGCGGCCAGGGTGGCGAGTTTCTTCATGCCCTGGCGAACGACCCGGACCGCCCTCAGGTAACCGGCCGGCTCAGACCGTCACCCACAGGGTGCGCACGCTGTTGCTGACGAACGAGGCGATCGGCTCGTTCGTCCGCCCCTGCGCCGGGGCCAGCCCGGGGAAGCGGGTGAACAGGTGCCGCAGCGCCGTCTCGGCCTCCAGCCGGGCGAGCCCGGAGCCGAGGCAGAAGTGCGGGCCGTGGCCGAGCGACAGGTGCTTGGCGGGCTGCCGGGTGAGGTCGAAGCGGTCCGCGTCCGGGTGGTGCCCGGAGTCCCGCCCGGCCGCCGCGTACGAGGCCAGCAGCGCCTCGCCGCGCCGGATCACCACGTCGCCGACCGCGATGTCCTCGGACGCGTAGCGCAGCGGGAACTGCCCGACCGGGGAGTCGTAGCGCAGGGTCTCCTCGACCACCGCCGACCACGGCTGTTCCCCGTCCAGGACGAGCCGCAGCTGCTCCGGGTGCGCGAGCAGGGCGCGGACGGCGTTGGTGATCAGGTTGAGCGTGGTCTCGTGCCCGGCGACCAGCATCAGCAGCAGGGTGCCGACCAGCTCGGCCTCGCTGAGCCGCTGCCGGTCGAGCGGGTGGCCGGCCTCGCGGACGGCGATCAGGTCGCTGGTCAGGTCGTTGCCGGGCTCGGCCCGCTTGGCCGCCACCACCGAGGCCAGCAGCGCGTTCAGGCCCCGCTGCGCGGCCAGGGCCGCCGCCGGGGTGGCCGAGCTGGAGACCATGGTGTCGGAGAGCTCGTGCAGTTCGTCCTGCTGCTCCAGCGCGAGGCCGAGCAGTTCGCCGATCACCTGCATCGGCAGCGGGTAGGCGAAGTGCCGCCGCAGGTCGAACGGGCCCTCCAGCTTCGCGACCTCGTCGAGCAGCGCGATCGTCCGGGCCTCGACGGCGGGGGCCAGGTCGGCGATCCGGCGCGGGGTGAAGGCCTGCGAGACCAGCCCGCGCAGCCGCCGGTGGTCCTCGCCGTCGGCGGTGACCATGCCGGGTACGGCGATGAAGTTGAGCAGCGGCCAGCCCTCCGGCAGCCGCCCCTCCCGGAAGGTGTTCCAGAGCCGGGCGTCCTTGCCGACCCGGGGGTCGGCCAGCAGCGACTGGAGGGTGTCGTGGTGGGTTACCGCCCAGACCACCACCCCGCCAGGGAGTTCCACCAGGACCGCGGGGCCGGCCGCGCGGAGTCGGGCGTTCTCGGCGTGCTGGTCGCGGCCGAAGGGGTCGAGTCGGACGGGCTCGGCGCGGGTTCCGGCGTCGGTGGTGGTGTCCATGCGGGCCTCTCGGGAGCTGGCGGGCGGGGCGGGGTGAAGGCGCTGTAGAGCACCGGGAGGGCGGTCAGGGCCCGGGACCACGGGGACGGGCGCCAGGTCAGCTCTCCTGCCGGTACGGCCAGTTGGAGGTCGGGGAGGCGGTGCAGCAGGGTCTCGACGGCGGTCTCGACGATGATCCTGGCGGGGTGCTGGGCCGGGCAGACGTGCCGGCCCGCGCCCCACGCCAGGTGCGCCCGGTTGCCGCCGAGCGAGCCCTGGGCGGCGGCGGACACGCCCTGCGCGGCCGGGTCGGCGTTGGCCGCGGCCAGGCCGAGGACGAGCATGTCGCCGGCGCTGATGTACTGGCCGCCGAGCACGGTGTCGCCGGTGGCCCAGCGGCCGGGGAAGTTCTGCGTCGGCGGGTCGCGCCAGAGCACCTCCTCCAGCGCGTCGGAGACGGTCAGCCGCCCGCCGGTGAGGGTGGCCCGGAAGCGCCGGTCGGTGAGCAGCAGCCGCAGGGTGTTCCCGGTCCAGCAGATGGTGGTCTCGTTCCCGGCGACCATCATCACCACCAGGTGGTGCACCGCCTCCTCGTCGGTCAGCGCGGCCGGGTGGGCCAGCAGCCAGGAGGTGAGGTCGGCGCTGGGCGTGGCCCGGCGGCGCCGCACCAGGTCGACCAGGACCGCCTGGAACTCCTGGTTGGCGCGCACCGATTCGGCGCCGCTGTCGGCGATGTGGTTGATCAGCCGGATGAGGTGCGGGCCGGCGTCGGCGGGCAGGCCGAGCAGCTGGGTGAAGA
Source organism: Kitasatospora sp. NPDC127116 (assembly GCF_042677365.1). NCBI lineage: Bacteria > Bacillati > Actinomycetota > Actinomycetes > Kitasatosporales > Streptomycetaceae > Kitasatospora > Kitasatospora sp. NPDC127116. The sequence goes on along the minus strand of NZ_JBHXTL010000087.1, from coordinate 26,937 downwards.
CCAGCAGCGGCAGCCGGCGCGCGTACTGGGCGACCAGGTCGGCGGTGCCGTCCGGGCCCCAGCCGTCGATCAGCCCGTTGGCGGCGGCCTCGGTGGTGCCGCGCAGCTGGCGGTGGTCAATCTGGGCGAGGGTGTCCGAGACGGCGCAGCGCAGCCGCTGGTGCTCGGCGCCGTCCAGGTTGAGCAGGGTGGGCCGCCAGGAGGTCATCGGCAGCAGCCGGGAGTCGGCCGCCAGCCGGCCCTCGGCGGGCACCCGCCAGCGGCGCGAGTCCTTGGAGAACAGCGCCTCGTTGCGGGTGAGTTCGAGCAGCTCGGCGTAGCCGAGGACGAGCCAGGCCTCGACCCCGGGCTCCAGCTCGATGGGGGCGACCGGCCCGTAGCGCTCGCGCAGCCGGGCGTACAGGCCGTGCGGGTCCTCGGCGACGGCCGGGCCGTACAGCGGGGTCAGCGGGACGCCCACCGGCAGCCCGCCGGGCAGGCCGGTGCCGTGGGCGACCGGGCACCCGGCGGCGCCGGGGGGTTCGGGGGTGGTCATCCCTGGAGCTCCAGGATCGAGCTGCGGTGCAGGTGGTCGACGAAGTCGATCAGCAGGTCGTAGGACTGCCGGCGGTCGCGTGCGTCGCAGTGCAGGATCGGCACCTCCGGCAGCAGGTCCAGCGCCGAGCGCAGCTCCTCCTCCGGGTAACCCGGCGTGTCCGGGAAGGTGTTGACCGCGACCGCGAACGGGATGCGCTGCTCCTCCAGCCGGCCGAGCACGTCGAAGCTCTCGTCGGGGCGGCGCAGGTCGACCATGGCGATGGCGCCGAGCGCGCCGCGCGACAGGTCGTCCCAGAGCGGCCAGAACCGCTGCTGCCCGGGCGTGCCGAACAGGTACAGCGCGAGCCGCGAGTTGAGCGTGATCCGGCCGAAGTCCAGCGCCACCGTGGTGGTGGTCTTGCCGGGGCGCCCGGTGAGGTCGTCGATGCCCGCGCTGGCGGCGGTCATGGTCTCCTCGGTGCGCAGCGGGGTGATCTCGCTCAGCGAGCCGACCAGGGTGGTCTTGCCCACCCCGAACGGACCGGTGACCAGGATCTTGACCGCGCCCTGCACCGAGGAGGGCAGGTACTGCGGTCCGTCGGCGGCACCGGCCGCGTCGGTTGCGTCCGGGGCGTCGGGGACGGCTTCAGCGGAGTTGGCGGAGGCCAACGAGCACCTCCTCCAGGAGGGTTGCGGGCAGGCGTTCGGCCTGCGGGACGGGCGGGAGCACCTGCACGGCGCCGAGGTCCCACAGGTCTCCGACCAGCACCTTGACGACGCCGAGCGGCAGCCCCAGGTGGGCCGCCACCTCGGCGATGGACAGCAGGCTGTGGCAGAGGTCGAGGATGCGCCGGTGCTCGCGGTTCAGCAGCGGGTGCTCGGGCAGGTCCGGCGGGTCGGGTAACGCGCTGACCAGGCTCTCCAGGGCCAGCTCGGCCCGGGTGGAGCGGCTGCGCCCACCGGTGATGACGTACGGCCGGACCGGGCCGCTCACCGGTGGCCCCCCGCCGCGTGGTCGACGCGCGGCGGGCTGGTGAGGTGGGTGCCGATCCGCTCGACCAGGACCTGCATCTGGTAGGCGACCAGGCCGGCGTCGACCGCCTCGCTCGTCACCACGGCCAGGTGCGCGCCGGCCCCGGCGGCGACGACGAAGAGGTAGCCGCCGCCGTACTCGATGATGATCTGGCGGGTGGCGCTGCCCGGCCCGCCGAAGCCCGTCGCGACGCCGCGGGCCAGCGACTGCAGTCCGGAGCAGGCGGCGGCGAGCCGTTCGGCGTCGTCGCGGGCGATGCCGGCGCTGCGGCCGATCTCCAGGCCGTCGTTGGAGACGACGACGGCGTGCTGGACCTGCGGGACGGCGATGATGTCGGCGAGCAGCCAGCCGAGATCAGGGGTGGTGGTCATGGAACTCTCCGGAGCGCTGGGGAAGTCGGGGGGAAGCGGGAAGGGAAGGGTCGGACTGGGCCTGGGCCCGGGCGGCGGTACGGCCGCTGGCCGTCCCGGCCTGGAACATCGCCATGAACGCCTGCGCGTCCCGGGCCGAGCGGTAGGGCGGCGCGGGCTGCGGTGGGGGAGCGGCGTGCTGGGCGGGGCGGCCCGTGCGGCCGCGCCGGTGGCTCCGGCGGGGCAGCGGGGGCGGGGTGTCGCCGGTGGCGGCGTGCCGGCCGGACGGCGGGGTCTCCAGCAGGGGGTGACCGACGGGGGAGGCCGGTCGGGGGCCGGGGTTGAACGCCCGGTCGTCCGGCCCGAGGCCGGGGACGGTGGGCGGCAGCGGCTCGGTGAGCAGCGCGTTGGGCAGCAGCAGCACCACGCGCACGCCGCCGTACGGCGAGGGCGCCGAGCTGAGCGTGACCCGGAAGCCGTACTGCTCGGCGAGCCGGCCGACCGCGGCCAGGCCCAGTTGCGGGACCTCGCCCAGCCGGGAGACCTCCAGGGTGCTGCCGCCGGCCAGCGCGGCCGCGGCCTTGACGACGGCCTGCTCCGGCATGCCGACGCCGCCGTCGTCGATCTCGATGACGGCGCCGTTGTGCACCGGCATCAGGGTGACGAACACCTGGGTGCTGGGCGGGGAGTAGCGGGTGGCGTTGTCCAGCAGTTCGGCGATCGCGTGGATCAGCGCCTCGGCGGCGGCGCCGACCACCGCGGTCTCGGTCCGGCTGCGCACCACCACGCGCTGGAACGGCAGGATGCGCGACTGGGCGCCGCGGACGACGTCCTCCAGGGGGACCGGTTCCGGCCAGTGCCGGCCGGCCCGCGCGCCGCACAGCACGGCCAGGGTCTGGGCCAGCCGGGCCTGTTGGGCGGCGGCGTGGTCGGCCTTGAGCAGGCCCTCCAGCAGGGCCGGGTCGTCGTGGGTGCGCTCCATCTCGTCCAGCAGCGCCTGCTGGTCGTGGGCCATCACCAGGATCCGGCGGGCGACGCTGAGGAAGGCCCGCTGGGTGGAGGCGGTGTGCTCCTGCTCCTGCTGGACCGCGGCGAGGTCCTCGCCGCGGCGGGAGAGTTCGGCGGCCAGTTGCTCCTGGAGGGCGGCGAGTTCGCCGTGCAGCCGGTCGGCGCGGCGGCGCTGGGTGACGGACACGGCGCGGTACCGCGCGGCGGCCACGAGGGCGAGGACGGCGAGTACGCCGGTTGCCGTTACGGACCACTGAGTCATCGTCACGCCGCGAATTCTAGGGTGATGATCCTACGAAGGTGTGAACGGATCTCGCCAAGTGACCGGATCTCGTCAATATCGAGTCAATTCGGCGCCAATCGGCACTCGTTCGACCCCGATCCCTGCGCCTGACGAGCCGGGGGAGCAGCCTGACCGGCACCGGTGGGAACGCCGGAATCGAGCCCGACGGCCGGATCGCGTTCCGCGATGTGTGGGGCCCGTGTGCACGGTGTTACGGAAGGGGCGTCGTCCGGTGCAGGAGCAGCAGCGCCACGTCGTCCGGCCGGGACCGCCGCTCGGTCACGTTCAGGGTGAGCAGATCGGCCAGCCGCTCCAGCGCCGGTGCCGGGCCGATCCGCCCCGGACCGGTCTGCCGCGCCCACAGTTCGAGCCCGCCGAGCATCCGCTGCACCGACTCGTCGTAGTCCTCCTCGCGGTCCTCGACCAGCCCGTCGGTGTACGCCAGCAGCGTCTCCCCGACCGCCAGCCGCTCCACCGCCAGCGGGTACGGCTGCTCCGGGTCCACCCCCAGCGGCGGCCCGCCCGGCAGCTCCAGCTCGACGGCCGCGGCGTCGGCGGTGATCCGCACCGGCGCCGGGTGCCCGGCCCGGGCGGCGGTCAGCGCGCCGTCGGCCGGATCCAGGGTCAGGTAGAGGCAGGTCGCGAACAGCTCGGTGTCCAGCTCGGCCAGCAGCCGGCTGGTGCGGGTCAGGGTGGCGGCCGGGTCGTGCCCGTCCGTCGCGTACGCCCGCAGCCCGCTGCGCAGTTGGCCCATCACCGCGGTGGCCTCGGCGTTGTGGCCCTGGACGTCGCCGATCACCAGCCCGATCCGGCCCTCCGGCAGCCGCAGCAGGTCGTACCAGTCGCCGCCGATCTGCATGCCCTCGGTGCTCGGCAGGTAGCGGGCGGCACTGGCGATCCCGGACAGCCGGGGCAGGGTGCGCGGGAGCATCGCCCGCTGCAGCTCGGAGGCCCGGTGGTGGTGGGTGTCGTACAGCCGGGCCCGCTCCAGGGACTGCGCCAGGATGCCGGCGAAGGCCGAGTACAGGGTCCGGTCCTCGCGGCTGAACACCCGCTCGGCGGCGAAGGTGATCAGGCAGGAGCCCACCTGCTGCCCGGAGGCGACCAGCGGCAGCACCGCCCAGGCGGCCGGGGCGAGCGGATCGCGCCGGGAACGGGCCGCCGAGGGCTCGCTGAACAGCGGGGCGGAACGGGCCAGCGACCGCTGCATCACGCCCTCGGACAGATCCGCCAGACGGGTGAGTTCGGTGCGGCGCGGGCCCCCGTACACGGTGTGCGAGACGGGCAGCAGCCGGCCCGCGTCCACCAGGTCCAGGACGATGCCGGCGGCGCCGAGCGCCGGACGGGCGACATCGGTGACGGCCGTGGTGACGTCCCGGACGGTCACCGCCCGGGACAGCGCCCGGGTGAGCGTCAGCAGCAGCGCCGTCCGGGCGGCGTCCGGGGAGTTCCGCTCCTCGGCCGGCGGCTGCTCCCGGTGCCCGGCCTCGGCCAGCAGCCCGGCGATCCGCACCGGCCGCCCGTGCACGTCCAGCATCACCTCGCCGGACTCCTCGACCCGGGCGGGCCGGCCGCCGGGCCGCAGCACCCGGTAGCCGATCCGGTAGCGGCCGCCGGTGGCCAGCGCCTCGGCGAGCGCGGCCTGCACGTCCGGCAGGTCCTCCGGGTGGACCAGCCGGTCCAGCTCGGGGGCGGCGCCGTCCGGGGCGGCCGGGCGGCCGGCCACCCGGAACGCCTCGGCGTCCCAGTAGCTCTCGCCGGTGACCAGGTCGCGCTCGAAGGCGCCGTGCCCGGCGGCCCGCACCGCCAGCGACAGCAGCGGGTGGGCCGGCCCGGCCGGGCGGCCGTCCGCCGCCCGCGGACCCTCGGGCAACCGGACGCCGTAGGGTGCGCGGGTGCCGTGCGGCAGATGGGCGTCGGCATGGTCCAGCAGGTGCGAGAGCCGGTGGGCGCAGGCCTCGGCGACGGTCTCCAGGACGTCCAGGTCGCGGCGCGGGACGGTGCCCCGGTGGGCCAGCGCGAGGGCGAGCACCCCGATCGGCCGCTCGTCCACGACCATCGGCAGGGCGATCACGGCGACCATCCCGGTGCCCAGTCCGGCGTTCGCGTTCGGGTAGTCGACGCTGGTGTGCTCGGGGCTGAGCAGGTACGGGCGCCGCAGCCGCAGGGCCATCGCGGCGGGCAGCTCCCCGGCCGGATCGACCACGCCGTAGCGCTCGTGCGCCCAGTCCGGCAGCCCGTGCGAGGCGGTCAGCCGGAGCATCCCGGCGGAGTCCAGCAGGTACAGCGCGGACCCCTCGCCGGTGATCCAGCTCGGGCCCTCGGCCAGTACGGTGCCGAGCAGCTCGGCGGCGCTGGTGCAGCCGAGCAGCAGGCGCACGCAGCGCATCGCACTGCGCGCGGTCGGACTGTCGGCGGGCTCCAGGGGCACTGACCCTTAATACCCCATTTCCCCAAGCGGTGAATGGTTCCTCAAGAGGTGAACGGGGACCGGGCCGTCGCACCGGCACCGGCACCGGCACCGGCACCGGAGAGGTGGCCGTCCGCGCCGGCCTCCTACGCGGGCCAGGCGCGGAGGCCGGTGGTGAGGGTGGCGATGAGGCGGTCGTGGGTGGTGGCGAGGTCCTCGGCCAGCCGGAAGCCGCCGGCGGTGGTGAGGGAGGCGAAGCCGTGGGCGAGGGAGCGGACGGTGCGGGCGGCGTGGATCGCCTCGGAACCTTCGAGGCCGTACTCCCGCAGGACGGCGATGATCACGCCGACGAGCCGGGCGCCCGCGCGGGCCAGGTCGTCGTCGGGCTGCGGGGCCTGGGGGAGGGCGTTGTAGCGGTGCGGGTGCGCGGTGGCGTACGCGTGGTAGGCACGCAGCACGGCGGCGACGGCGTCGTCCCCGCTGCGCCCGACGGCCGCCTCGGCCAGCCGGTCGGCCAGGTCCCCGGTGACCCGTACGGCGATCAGCAGCCGCAGTTCGGCGAGGCCGCCGCTGACGTGCTTGTACAGCGAGGGGGTGGCGACCCCGGCCCGGGCGGCGACGGAGGCCAGCGTGAGGGCCTCGGCGCCCTGCTCGTCGATGAGGGCGAGGGCGTGGTCGACGACCTGGTCGGGGGTCAGTCCTACGCGGGGCATGGGTTCGGGCTCTCCGTACGGATGACGTCGGGTGGATCGGGCGGGGTCGGGCAGGAACGGGCGGCGGGGCCGGGCGGGGCTCAGCCGAGCTCGGCGAGGAACGGCAGCAGGGCGTCGGCGGTGGCCGCCGGGTTGTCGGCCATCGGGTAGTGCCCGGACCCCTCGATCATCACCTTGCGCGCGCCGAGCGCGGCGGCCTGCCGGTCGGCGACGAGCTCCGGCTTCGGGAAGTCGGGGTCCTTGCTGCCCATGACCACCAGCGCCGGGCACCGCACCGCGGCCGTCCAGCCGACCGGCGCCGAGTCGCCGTGGACGTACCCGCGGGTGGCGGTCTTGCGCCCCGGGGTGCGCAGCGCGGCGACCAGTCCGTCCACGTACGCGTCGAAGTCGGCGGGCTTGGCGCCCGGGAAGGCCATCCGGCGCAGGTAGAAGCCCCAGGAGGCCGGCCAGTGGACGAGGGCGGCGCCCATCAGGCCCATGACGCCGCGCAGCAGGGCGCCCGGCGGCGGGTTCTCGACGAAGGCGTTGAGCAGGACGATCCCGGCGACCCGCTCGGGCGCGTCCCCGGCGGCCCTGACGACGGTCGCCCCGGTGTAGGAGTTCCCGGCGAGGACGGCGCGCTCGATGCCGAGGTGGTCGAGCAGGGCGAGGACGTCGCCGGCGATCGCGGCCGGGCCGTAGTCGTCCCACTCGACGGAGGACTCGCCGAAGCCCCGCAGGTCCACGGTGACGACGCGGTGGCCGGCGGCGACGAGCAGCGGGCGCAGGTGCCGGTAGGCGGCCCGGCTGTCGAGCATGCCCGGGAGCAGGACGACGGGGGTGCCGTCGCCCTGCCGGGTGTCGTCGAAGGCGATCCGGCCGCCGGGAACGGTCAGGTACTGGGTGCTCGGGGTGATGGTGCCGTTCATGGGGTCCTCCTCGGGCCGCCGGTGCGGGACATCGGCGTGCGGGCCGATAGCCATAAAGCTAAGGCTAATAGCCTTAGCCGTCAAGCGAACGGCCGGGTGAGGGGTGGAGCGGGAGGAGCGGGTGGAGAGAGGAAGGGGCGATCAGACTCCCTCCACCTTGAACGGGTCGTGCTCGCTGAGCAGCTTCTCCAGCCTGGCCTGGTCCACCCGGGTGACCATCTCGTTGGACTCCTGCCGGTCCCGGATCACCTTCGCCAGGGTGAACGCCGAGGTGACGGTGTAGAGGAGGCCGATCCCGAGGAAGGCCCTGGTCCATCCGCCGACCGGCAGGTAGGCGATCCCGACGGCGAGGGCGACGCCCGACAGGGCGAAGGAGAGGACGGCCTGGATGTGGTACGCGGCCGTGGTGCGGGTCTGCATCGATGTGCTCATGGCGCCAGGATGTGGCCGCCCGGCCGGGGCGCACATGAGTAGGAGTACTCAGATGGGGCCGTGCGCGAGGGGGGTGTTCGCCGGTGTCGTTCGTTGACGTCCGATCACTTTGCCCTAGGCTGCTCCGAACGGATGGCTTGGAATCAGAGCCTCCTAGGATTAACGTTTGATAACGCAGCGCGGTTGTCAACGCCGTACCCAGACGGCACCGTGCGCCGTCGCCTAATCCCGCCGACCCGCCTCCGGGCAGGTCAGGGAGCCGGGGAACCATGTTCCTTGGGGTGAATCGGCGGGGCTCCGGCCCAGCCGTAGGAGACCTTCCTGCTCCGAACCCGTCAGCTAACCCGGTAGGCGCGAAGGAAGGAAAGGAGCGCGCCTCCGTGGCGTCGACGCACACCCCGGCACACCCGGCCGGCTTCGCAGCCGGTACCCAGCTCCTCGACCACCCCGGCACGGACGGCCCCGAGGCCTTCGGCCCGGAGGACTTCCCCGCGGAGGTCGAGACCAACCGCCACCGGATGCCGCGTCAGACCCGCGGAGCCTCCCCACTGCTCGGCGTCACCGCCGTCGCCGCCACCCTGGGCGCCACCGGCTTCGCCTCGGCGACCCCGGCCGCCGCCCCCGCCGTCGAGGCCCCGGACGAGACCCCGGTCGCCCTCTCCGCCGACCCCGGCCTCGCGCTCGCCGCCCGCATCCAGCACCAGGCCGACAGCCAGCGCACCGCCGCCGAGGAGACCGCCCGGCTCCAGGCCGCGCAGGAGGCGGAGGCCAAGGCCGTCGCCAAGGAGGCCGAGGCCAAGCGCGCCGCCGAGGAGGCCGAGCGGGTCAAGGCCGCCGCCCTCACCCTCCCGGTGAAGGACTACCGGCTCTCCGCCCACTACGGCCAGAGCGCCCGCTACTGGGCCAACCTGCACACCGGCCTGGACTTCGCCGCCGACACCGGCACCCCGGTCTACGCGCTCGGCCAGGGCACCATCACCTCGGCCGGCTGGGCCGGCTCGTACGGCTACCGGATCGTCGAGACCCTGCCCGACGGCACCGAGATCTGGTACTGCCACCTCTCCTCGATCACCAAGGGCTCCGGCAAGGTCGCCCCCGGCCAGCAGATCGGCAAGGTCGGCGCGACCGGCAACGTCACCGGGCCGCACCTGCACATGGAGGTCCGCCCCGGCGGCGGCGCCCCGGTCGACCCGGAGCCCTGGCTCCAGCAGCGCGGCCTCAACCCCTGACCCGCGCGAGAAACCCGACGCACCCGCGAGAGGTCCGCGCACCCGCGCGAGAGAACCCGACGCGCACGCGAGAAGGCCCCGGCCCGGAGCAGCCGCTCCGGGCCGGGGCCTTCGTGCGAGGTCTCACTCCTCGGCGGGCAGCTGCGCCAGGTACGCCTCGATCTCCTCCTGGCCCGGCTCCGGCGCCAGCTCCGGGAACTCCGTCACCAGCAGCCGGGGCAGTCCCGGCACCGTCCACCCGCCGAACAGGTCGAGCGCCGCGTCGACCGCCGCCTCCTCGAACTGCCCGAAGTCCCCGGCCAGTTCGTCCGGCATCGGCCGCCCCTGCGCGGTCAGCTCGGCCAGGTTGCGGTAGCTGCGCCGCATCAGGCCCTGCTCCAGCAGCCGCCGGGCGCCGTCGGTGGCCATGCCGACCGACAGCACCCGGCCCGGGCCCCAGCCCTGTTCGTCCGGCTCGTCCAGCCAGCCGGCCGGCACCAGCGCCTCGTACGCGGCCAGCCGGTCCTCCTCCGCGAGCTCCGCGAAGCCGGCCAGCCAGTCCCGCACCGCCGCCCCGTCCGTGACGTCCACCCCGTACGCGTGCAGCAGCACCGCGTACAGCCGGGGCCAGGTCACCAGGTCGGCGCGGCGCAGCAGCCCGGCCGCGACCTCGCCCTGCCACTCGGCCTCCTCGTGCAGCCGCTCCTGGCGCTTGGCGTTCAGCCGCCGGGCCGCCCGCTGGTGGTCGATCAGCAGCCGGACGGCGTCGCCGTAGGCGAGCGGGTCCTCCTCGGGTGCGGGTTGGACGTACAGGTGGAGCCGCTCGTACAGCAGGTGCTCCACCGCGTCGGAGGTCAGTTCCGGCCAGCCGTCGTGCATCCTGCCGTCGCCCAGCTCCAGCAGCGCCAGCACCGCGCGCAGCGGCGCCTCGGCCACCGGCGCGCGGTCCTGCCCGGCCGCCCAGGCGAGCAGGTCGGCGGCCTTGGTGCGGGGGGCGAGCCGCAGGTCTTCGTCGTTCATAGTCCGAACGGTAGCCGCCGGGCGGGGATAGGGTCGGCAGCCATGGTCCCCGTACGACTCACCGGCCCGCGACTGGCCGTCCGCGAGTACCACCTCACCGAGGGCGACGTGGACGCGCTGCACGCGCTGTTCGGCGACCCGGAGGTCACCCGCCACCTGCCCTTCGGGCCGAGCGGCCGGGAGGACTGCGCCGACCAGATCGAGCTCTACCTGGAGGAGGCGATGGCCGAGGAGCGGGACACCTACCGGCTCGCCGTCACCAGGCTCGCCGACGCCGAGGAGCCGGCGGACGCGACGCCGATCGGGCAGGCCTCGCTCACCCTGGACGGGCACCGCGCCGCTCAGCTCGGGTGCGTGCTGGCCCGCGGGGCCTGGGGCCGCGGCTACGCGGGCGAGACCGTCGGCCTGCTCTGCGACTTCGCCTTCGGCGCCCTGGACCTGCACCGGCTGGCCGCCCGGGTCGCCGTGGACAACGCCGCCTCCGTGAAGGTGCTCACCGGGCTGGGCTTCCGGCTGGAGGGCCGGCTGCGGCACGACGCGTTCAAGGACGGCGTCTGGTCCGACTCGTACCTCTACGCGCTGCTCGCCGACGAGTGGCCGGGGGCGGGCACGCGGGGGCGGACGACCGGCTGACCGCCCGGGCCACGGACCACCGCTCGCTCCCACCGGCTCGCCCCCTCCAGCGGCCGCCCGGTGGAGGGGGGTTAACCCCACCCCGGATCCGCCAGGCCTCCGGATCCCGGCCGGCCGGCGCGTCCACCAGACTGGAGCCTGTCAGCGGGACGAACGACCGACAGTACGAGGGGCCGGGGGCCGGGAGCATGAGCAGCAGCCGCAGCATGGAGGACCGGGAGTGGGACGTCCTGGGCGGTCACGGTGACGACCCGCGCCCGGCCCGGGTCCGCCGGACCGAGCGGCGGCCGGCCGTGTGGCGGGCGCCGTTCTCCGCGTACTACTACCGCGAGGTCGGCTACGCGCTCAGCGGCCTGCCGGTGGCGATCGTCGGCTTCGTCGTCTCGATCACCCTGTTCTGCCTCGGCGTCGGTACCTTCGTCACCGTCATCGGTCTGCCCGTGCTGGGCGCCCTGACCAGCGTCGCCCGCGGTTTCGGCCGGCTGGAGCGGGCTCGGGTGCGCGGCATGCTGGCCCTGGACGTCCCCGGCCCGGCGCCGGTGCGCCGGGTCCGCCAGGGCAGCTGGGGCGCGGTCACCGCGCGGCTCGCGGACGGGGCCGGCTGGAAGGCCGTGCTGTACCAGGTGGTGATGTTCCCCTGGGCGGTGCTCAGCTTCGTGGTGACGCTGGTGTTCCTGGTGCTCGGCTGGGCGCTGGCGCTCTACCCCGTGTACCACTGGGTCTTCCCGACGTACACCTCCTGGAAGGGGTACCGGTTGTTCGACTTCCACGACAGCCACGGCATCCGGCACGTGTACGACGTCCAGTCGCCCTGGCAGATCGCCGGGCTCTCGCTCCTCGGCGTGCTGCTGATCCTCCTCACCACGCAGCTGGTCCGCGGCCTGACCAACGTCAACCGGGTCGCCGCCCAGGGCCTGCTCGGCCGCTGACCGGCCGGCCCCGGCCGAGGAACCCGCCCGCGCCCCGCCCGCACCCCGGACGCCTCCGGATGCGGGCGGGGCCGTCGCGTGTTCGGATGGCCGGGTGGCCGCCGTCGGCATTCCCGCCGTTCCCCCGGGCGTCCTGGTCACCTCCCGGCCGCTGGACGAGTACTGCGCCCTGTTCGGCCTCACCCGGGCCCGGCTCGCCGCCCTGCCCGGCCCGGTGCTGGACTGCCCCGGCGGCGCGGCCGGCCTGGCCGCCGAGGCGCGCGGGCTGGGCTGCCGGGTGATCGCCGTCGATCCGGCGTACGCGCTGCCGCTGCCGGCGGTCGCGACCGCCGCGGTGGCCGCCCGGGCGGCGATGGCCGCCGCGATGGCCGACCGCCCGCAGCTCTACCCCTCGCCCCGCCCGTACCGCGCCGAGCGCTATCTGCGCAGCTGGGACCGCGCCCGCCTGCTGTTCGCCGCCGACTCGGCCGCCCACCCGCAGCAGTACGTGGCCGCCGCGCTGCCCCGGCTGCCCTTCGCGGACGGCGCCTTCGCCCTCACCCTGAGCGGCTACCTGCTCTTCGCCTACCCCGAACTCTTCGGCCCCGAAAGCCAGTTGGCGGCGTTGACCGAGCTGGTCCGGGTCACTTCCCCGGACGGCGAGGTCCGGGTTCAGCCGCTGCACGACGGGTACGGCCGGCGCTGCGGCCACCTCGGCCCGCTGCGGTACGCGCTCGGCGAGCGCCGGATCGGCAGCGAGGTCCGCCGCTACCCCGGGCCGCTGGGCGGCCGACCCCGGCGGGTCCTGGTGCTGCGGGCCGCCGACCACCGCCGCCGCCGGGCGCTCCGGCCACCCGTCATGTAATAGTCGCTGTCAGGGCTCACTCCTATACTCACCCGCATGACCGACACGACGATCCGGCGCGCCGACGAGACCGACGCCGACCGGCTCACCGAACTGATCCACGCCTCCTCCGCCTACCACGGCGAGTACGCGCCGATGATCGAGGGCTACCGGGTGACGCCCGAGTACCTCGCCCGCCACGAGGTGTTCCTCGCCGCCGACCCGGCCACCGGCCGGCTGCTCGGCTTCTACGGGCTGATCCGCGAACCGGCCGAACTGGACCTGATGTTCGTCGCCGACGAGGCCCAGGGGCTCGGCACCGGCCGCGCGCTGATCGCGCACATGCTGGAACTCGCCCGCGGAACCGGGATCGCCGCCGTGCGGGTCGTCTCCAACCCGCCCGCCGAGCGCTTCTACCTGCGGGTGGGCGCCGAACGCGTCGGCACCTGCCCCGCGCGCGGGAGGATCACCTGGGACCGTCCCGAACTGCGCTTCCCCGTCCCGGAGTTCACCGGCTAGAGGTCCCCTCGGCCGACGGTCCGCCCGGTCCGCCCGGTCCGTCCGGTCCGCCCGGCTGGGCCGGCACCACCGGGGCGGCCTGCGGCCCGGCCGGCGCCGGCCGCTCCGGCACGAGGGCCGGCGCCGGGAGCCGGGAGAGGATCTTCTCCGCCAGCCAACTGCGGTCCGACCCGTACGGAATGCCCCGCGGGTCGACCAGCTGCGTCGCCACCGCGTCCCGCAGCCGCTGCTCCCCGGCGGCGGGCAGCCGGGAGAGCAGCCCCCGGGCGGCCAGCAGCGCGTGGTACTGCTCGAAGCCCGAGCGCGGGCGCTCGATCGCGTCCAGCACGCTCGGCAGGTCCGCCAGCGCCGGATCGCCCTGCATCAGCGCGAGCGCCTGGATCCGCCGCCCCTCGGAGCCGTCCGCGAAGAGGGCCCGCACCTGGTCGGCGGTCAGCGCCGAACGCCGCGCGGTCGAGCGGACCTCCGCCACCACGCCCTCCGGCCCGGCCGGCGCGCCGGAGGAGGGCGGCAGCTGCCCGGCCAGCGCGGCGGGGCGCTCCGCGCTGCCGCCCAGCAGCCCGAGCTGCTGCATCGCGCGGACCCGCAGGTCGTCCGCGCCCACCTTGTCGCCGTGCCGGTCGCGGTCCTGCCCGGCGAGGAAGAGGTCCAGCGCCTGGTCGGTCTCGGTCAGCGCCTGCGGCAGTGCCAGCCGGGTCACCAGCCAGCCGGCCAGGAACCCGAAGACCAGGAAGTACAGCACCAGCGCCGCCGCGAACGGCGCCACGTCCCGGCCGCCGCCGAGCGCGGGCGCCAGCGCCGCGCCGAGGTCGTGCAGCCGTTCGCCGAGCGAGCCGAGCTGGGTCAGCCCGACGCCCAGCAGCACCTTGGTCAGCCAGTCCGAGACCTGCTCCAGATTGGTGTTCGGCGCGTAGGAGCCCTGCGGCTCGCCGGCAGCGGCCCCGCCGCGCACCCGGGGCACCCCGAACAGGAAGCCCAGTCCGCCGCCGAGCACCACCGAGGCCCCGGTCACCACCAGCCCGCCGCCGAGCACCTGCCAGGCGTGCTCCCGGCCGAGCGCGAACAGCAGCAGTCCGAGCAGTCCCGTCCCGGCCAGCACCCCGGTGGCGCCCCACTGCGCCGTCCGCAGCGTCGCCCCGCCGCCGCCCGGCCGTCGTGCCTTCGCCATCGCCCACCCCCTGTGTCCGCGTCGCTCCGCTCCGGAACGCGCGCCGACTCTAGCGCCGCGGCCCCCGCGCGGAAACGTCCGCCCGGTGCCCCGGACACGGCGCGGGGAGCCTCCGGAATCGTGCCGGAAGCTCCCCGGGAACGCAGACGGCCCGCGGACTGCTCCTCCGCGCCGGCCCGTGCACTGGCCGGGCGCCGAGGCACCGGGGATGTACCGGTGAGACCGCGGGCCGGGTGACTGCTGTGGATTTCGCCTGCCGGAGGCCAGGGGCCTCATCCTGCGCAGGCAGGGGCGGCTCTAGCGAGCAGCCACCTCACGCATCCTGATGGAACTCAACTCAGGATCACCTCCTTTCAGTGTGCTGCCACGATAGGCAGCCCGCCGGACGGAGGGCAACGGATTATTTCGCGGAGCCCCGCCCGGCCCCGGTGCCGGCCGTGCGGAGCGCGCCCGGATCCGCTGCTCAGGCGGTCTTGAGCTGGTCCTGGAGCTTGGTGAAGTCGACCGTGTTGTCGGCCGACGGGGCCTGGATGGTCAGCGGCTTGTCGAAGTCGCTGAAGTCGATCTTGCCGTTGCCGTCCTTGGCGCCCGAGTGCTCGACCCGCACCGGGTAGGGCTTGCCCTCGGTGGCGATCTGCATGGTCGTGACCTCGCCCTTGGAGTCGGCGACCTTCAGGCTGAAGGTCTTCACGCCGTTGACGTCGCCCGCGGAGCCCTTCTCCACCTTGTCGTTGCCGCTCTTGTCCGCGGTGATCTTCTTGCTGAACTCGGCGAGGTTGCAGACGCTGATCAGGGAGCCCATCGACGGGTCGCTCTCGAAGCCCGTCAGGTAGCGGCCCTTGAACAGCTCGGCGGCCTTGGCGCCGTTCGGGCCGCCCACGTTGGTCCAGAAGTCCTTGTCCGGCTTGACGTACGAGGTCTTGCCGTCGCTGATGATCTCGAACTTGCCCATGCCGGGCATCGCCATGGTGCCGGTGCACTGGCTCTTGTTGTCCAGCGCCAGGTTCAGCTCCATGCTGCCCTCGCCGGTGTCGACGGTGCCGACCATCTTGAGGGAGCTCGCGGAGGCCAGGGCGTCCTTGGCCTGCTTCGCGATGTCCTGGGCGCTGAGCTTGTCGGTGTCGAGCTTCTGCGCGGCACCCGCCTTGGCGTCGCCGCCGGTCCCGTCGCTCTTGGTGCTGCCGCACGCCGCGGTGCCGGCCGCCAGGACGAGGCAGATCGCGGCGGTGCTGACCAGTCGCTTCGACAGCATGTGGTTCTTCCTGTCCGGGTGGCCCGAACAGCCCCCCAATGAGATGAATTTTTCCTCAGTATGGTTCAGGACCCTGACAGGAGATCGTGGGACCGGCCGCTGTTACAGCTTCGTGGCAGGACCGTCCTTCGTTCGTGCCCGGGAACGCGAAAGGCCCGGAGGAAGAATCCTCCGGGCCTTTCGGCTACTGAGTAGCGGGGACAGGATTTGAACCTGCGACCTCTGGGTTATGAGCCCAGCGAGCTACCGAGCTGCTCCACCCCGCGTCGGTGAACACAACAATACGGGGAAGTCGCCGATATGGGAAATCGGTTCCTCAGGGCGCCCTGGCGACCCGCCGCCGACCGGGTGCCGGGTGCCGGGCCGCACGGCACCTCGCCCAGGCCGCGAAGGCGACCAGCGCGGCGAAGCAGGGCACCATCAGCGCCCCGTACACCACCAGGAAGCCGTCCGTGCCGAGGTCGGCGGCGGCGTTCCAGGTGCCGTGCAGCGCCATCGCCAGCAGCAGCCCGGCCGGTACCGCCAGCCGGGCCAGCCAGCGCCGCGCGGTGGTGAGGGCGACGGCCAGGCCGATCCCGGTGAGCGCGGTGAACAGCGGGTGGGCGAAGGGCGAGAGCAGGGCGCGCAGCACGAAGGTCTGCACGGTGCTGTCGAAGTCGCGCAGGCTGGGCGGGTCGCCGAGGCCGATGCTGTCCAGCCGCTGCCGCTGGTCGCTGCTGAAGGCCCGGCCCAGGTAGAGGGCGTTCTCGGTGAACGCGAAGCCGCAGGCGGTCATCCCGCCGAGCACCACCCCGGCGGCCAGGGTGCGCGGCCGGGAACGGTGGTGCGGCGCCCCGGAGGGCGGGGCCGGGCGCAGGTACGGCAACGGCCGCAGGTACGGGCGCAGGCGCGGCCGGCCGCGGGCGTGCGGCCCGACCGGGTGGCGCGGGTGCGGGCGGGGGCTCCGGGGCGCGGGCGACCGGCGCAGCAGCGGCGCGCAGGGGCGTCCGGTGCGGCGGCCGCGGCAGCGCAGCCGCTGGCCGAGCGGGAGCAGGAGCACCAGCAGGGCGGTGGCCTTGGCGGTCTCCTCGATCACCGGGGTGGCGATCCCGGCGCCGAGCAGTTCCCCGAACGGGCCCCGGTGCCGGGTCAGGTAGCTCGCCGTCCAGTTGTTGGCCAGGATGGCGACGGTGGTGGCCGCGCAGGCGCCCCAGCCGAGGCAGAACACGGTGTGCCGCAGCGGAACCCGGGCGGTGAGGTTGAGCCAGGCCAGGCCGCCGAGCACGAACGGCAGCGGCACCACCGCCAGGCCCAGGCCGACCAGCAGTCCGACGGTGCCGGTCTGCCGCTGGACCAGGTGCAGGATCAGCACCCCGCAGCCGATCAGGGTCAGGACGGCGGTCGCGGTCACCGAGGAGAGCGCCACCGAGCGGCTGCGGCCCGGCGGGGCCCCGGGGGCGGTGGTGCCGTCGCGGAGGACGTGGTCGGCGGCCGGGAGCGGCACGGCGGCGGTACCCGGCCGGGGCAGCAGGCGGTGCGCCCGGTGCCTCCGGGGCCCCGGAATGGTCCGGGTGTCGCCGGTGCTCGGGACCGTCTCCGGTGCGTCGGCGGCTGCTCGAACCGTCGTGCGACCGCCCGTCCGGAACCCGCCGCCGGACGGGCTGCCCATGCGGCACAGGGTAGGCCACGGCGGCGGCCCGCCGGGAGGAGTCGGGACGAACCGTCCCTCCCGGGCCCGCCCGTCCGGCCGCCGCGCGGCCGCCCGTTCGAACGGTGCCGGAGGGTCAGCGGCGGCGGAACAGCAGGTCGTGGACGACGTGCCCCTTGGCGATCCCGGCCCGTTCGAACTTGGTGACCGGACGCCAGTCCGGCCTCGGGGCGTAGCCCGGAATGCTGCCGTCCGGGTGGTCCGCGGGCTCCAGCCAGCCGGTCCCGTCGCCCTCGGGGTGCAGGTTCTCCAGCTCCGGCGAGGCGGACAGCACGGCCAGCATCTGCTCCGCGTACGGCTCCCAGTCGGTGGCGCAGTGCACCAGCGCGCCGGGGGCGAGCCGGGGCAGCACCAGGTCGAGGAACGAGGGCTGGACCAGCCGGCGCTTGTGGTGCTTCGGCTTGGGCCACGGGTCGGCGAAGTAGACCCGCAGACCGGCCAGCGAGGCGTCCGGGAGCATGTCGCGCAGCAGGATCACCGCGTCGCCTGCGGCGGTCCGGACGTTGTGGGAGCCGTCCCGCTCCAGCAGGCCGAGCAGGTTGCCGTGGCCGGGGGTGTGCACGTCGGCGGCGAGGATGCCCATGGCCGGGTCGGCGGCGGCCATCGCGGCGGTGGTCTCGCCCATGCCGAAGCCGATCTCCAGGGTCACCGGCAGGCCGTCGAACAGCTCCCGCGGGTCCAGCGGGGTGCCGTCGATGGGGATGCCGTACGTCTCCCAGCTCCGGTCCAGGGCGCTCGCCTGGGCGTTGGTCATCCGGCCCCGGCGCGGCTGGAAGCTGCGGATGCGACGCTCGCGGTGCTGGGCCTCGGTGGCCTTGTGCGGGTACATCGGCGCGGGGTAGGCGGCCGGCGCGGCGGACATCCGGGCGGACGGCGAGGGCTGGGGGATCGGGGCGGTGGCAGTCACAATCACCCGAGTCTACGGGGCTGTCGGGGCTCTCCGGCCGGGCCTGTGACCGGGCTCATCCACCGGCCCGGCCGGCGCCCGGCCCACCCGTCGGCGGCCGGGGAACGGGGAAGGAGCCGCACCCCCGTGACGGCTCCTTCCCCTTCCTCCCGGCATCGGCCCCCCGGCCGACGCCGGCTCCTGCCGCGGCCCTCCCCTCACTGCCGCGGCCGGGCCCGGCCGGCGCGGGCTCCCCGGCCCGGACCGTCCGGCTGATCCGCTACTCCTCCCAGGGCCAGCCGGCGTTCGCCCCGGACTCCAGGAGCGGGATCAGCCGGAAGGCCGCGTCGCCCAGGCCACCGAAGGTGTGCCGGTGGGCGCCGCCGCCGGGGCCGTGGCCCTGGGCGTAGCCGGCCAGGTTCCAGGTGTAGACGGGCACGTGGGCCGGGACGGCGGCGAGGGGGTTGCCGCCCCAGTGGCCGGGGCCGGTCTGCTCGTCGGTGACGATCACCACCCGGTCGTGGCCGCGGTAGTGGGTGCGGACGGCGTCGGCGGTATTGGTGCCGCCGAGATCGGAGAAACGTTCCAGCACACGCAGTACCGCCTCGCCCCGGCCGACGTCGACCACCCGGCTGGTGGTGCCGAACTCGACCAGGTCCGCCTCGGCGGCCCGGACCTTCAGCGCGGTGCCGAAGATCGCCGCCGAGTCCGCCCGGTTGAGCTCGGTCGGCCCGCTGGAGCGGTCGAACATCGAACCGGAGCGGTCCACCAGGATCAGCGTCCGGCCCGGCAGTTCGGGCACGTTGGCCAGCGAGTGGCCGAGCGCCGTCTCCAGTGCGTGCCCCCAGCGCAGCGAGGGCACGTTGCGGTGCGCGGCCAGGTAGCGGAACGGGAACTGGCGCGAGCGCCGCACCTCGCCCTTGTCGGAGATCCGCCGGGCCACCTCGGCCGCGACGGCGTCCGAGACCCCGGCCCGGTCGAAGTTGCGCAGGTTCCGGACCAGCGCCATCGGGCCCATCGACGGGATGACCGCCGCCCAGGCGTCCGCGTCCAGCGGCCCCTGCAGCCAGCCCGCCAGCGCCTCCCAGGTCAGCCCGGCGGCGGCCAGCCGCGCGGCGCCGCCCTCGGCGGTCACCGCCGCCCGGCGCTCCTCGACGGGCAGCGCCAGCAGCTCGCGGTTGGCGGTCAGCATCCGGTCGGCGGCCGGCGGGACGGCCTCGTCCGGGCGGTGCCTGCGGTCCAGCGCGTACGCGAACAGGGCGCCCTGCCACTCCTTCGCCGGGTCCGGCGAGGGGTGGGTCAGCTCGATCACGTCGCCGAAGCGGTAGCCCTTGCCCGCCGTGTCGTACTTGAGCAGCGAGCGGGCGTCGTACAGGTGCCGGACGGCGTCCGCGACCCCGCGCTTGAGCGGCTTGGGCAGCGCCCGGCCGTAGCGCGAGGTCCAGTAGGCGAGCAGCTCGCCCGGCTCGTCGGCGCGCCGCAGCACCGCCGCGACGGCCTGCCGGGAGTGGCCGTGGGCCCCCGCGTCCAGCCGGGCGCGGGTGAACTCGGCGGCGCCGACCAGGGCGGCGGTGCGCATGTGGGCGCCGTAGCGCAGCCAGCGCAGCAGCCCGACGGTCCACTCCGGGTCGGCGACGGCGAGTTCGCGCACCAGCGCGGTGTAGCGGTCGTCGCGGTCGCCGCCGCGCTCGTGGAAGGTGTCCTGGCCGACCATGTTGGCGATCGCCAGCAGGAAGAGCTCGGACTTGCGGTCCCGGACGAAGCCGGGGCCGCCGTTGTGGTTGACGGTGCGCTCGCCGGTGGCGGCCACCGGCGAACTCGGACCGGCCTTGGACCTGCGGAAGTTGAACCTGGACATGCGGAAGCCCCCCTCGGCGTGCTGGTGTCAGTGGGGAGGGAGGCATGCTGCGGCAGCGGTGCCCGGGGCCGTCATGGCTGACGCGGACCCGGGCACCACGAAGAGCTGCCTCCCGAGATCAAAGGTGGCGGCGGTGTTTCGCGGGCTCGAACCGCAGCGCCCTGGGGGCGCCTCACCAAGAAGTAACCGCTGCCGTCGCACCGGGAGGTGCGGACGAACTATTCACGTGTGGGTGTCCAGAGATCGAAGGCGGCTGAGGTGACATAGCTGCTCTACCGACTGAGCTACACCGGCGAGTACCGGCGGCGGGACTCGAACCCGCGACACGCCCATTAAGAGTGGAAGTAACCTCTGCCTGCGCACCTGGACAGGAGAAACCCTAGCCAGGCCCCTCCCGTCACCGCACTCCATTTACCGCCGGCCCGCCGTCCCGCCGTCCCGCCGTCCCGTCCGCTCACGCCGGAGCGACGATCACCGCCCGGGCCCGCTCGGTCAGCTCCCGCACCCGGCGTTCCCCCTGGAAGGGCTCCAGCCGCCGCAGCATCTCCACCACGTACTCCCGGCTGCGCTGCGAGGAGATCCGGCCGGCCACCTCGACGGCGCGCTCGCCGGCGGCGACCGCGGCGTCCAGGTCGCCCGCCTCCGCCTCGGCCATCGCCGAGACCACCAGCCGCAGGCCGTGCGAGCGGACGAAGCCCTCGGTGGGCGTGGCCAGCGCCTCGCGGGTGAACTGCCGGACCTTGGAGGGCACTCCGAGGTCGCGGAAGCACTCGGCGGCGTCGGCGGCGAGCCGGTCGTAGGCGTAGAAGTCCATCCACGCCGGATCGGGATCCCCGGCGCGCGCCCGTTCGAGCGCGCTCTCCGCCGCGCCGAGCGCTGTCGCACACGCCGCCGCGTTGCGGGCCTTGGCCTGGGCCCGGGCCTCCACCAGGTGGAAGAAGCTCATGGTGCGGGCGGTGGCCAGGCCCCGGTTGCGCTCCAGCGCGGCCTGGGCGAGGTCGACGGCCTCCTCGGCGAAGCCCCGGTAGCCCGCCTGGAGGCTCATCGAGGCCAGCACGTAGCCGCCGAGCGGGACGTCGGCGGCGGCCCGGGCGAGCCGCAGCGCCTGGATGTAGTAGCGCTGGGCGGCCTCGTGCTGCCCGGTGTCGAAGGCCATCCAGCCGGCCAGCCTGGTCAGTTCGGCGGTCGCGCCGAACAGCGCCCGGCCGACCGCGTCGCTGTACGAGGCGAGCAGCAGCGGCGCCGCCTCCACCCGCAGGCACTCCGGCACCATCGACGAACGCCAGTCGCCGCCGCCGTACTTGGAGTCCCAGCGACGGGCCTCCTGGGCGGCCTCGCGGAGCTTGGCGGCGTCCGAGTGGCCGACCCGGTAGGAGGAGGTGTCGGTGGGGGAGCGCGGCACCTCGCGGGCCACCGAGCCGTCGGCGGGGGTGATCAGCCAGCGGGAGACGGGGGTCGCGTAGGCGGCGACCGAGAAGGTGCCGGCCAGGCTGTCGCTCCAGCGGCCGCCGCCGGGGCCCCGGCGCAGGTCGAGGTCGACCCGCCACAGGTCGGTCGCCGAGCGGACCGCGTCGGCGACCTCGCGGGGGAAGGCCAGGCCGAGTTCGGGCGCCGGGTCGGTGTCGCCCAGGCCGATCTCCTCCAGCGGGACGGGCCGGCCGAGCTTGCCGCCGATCGCGGTGGCGATCAGGTGCGGGACGGGCCCCTGCGGCACCATGCCCTTGCTGACCCAGCGGGCCACCGAGGTCTTGTCGTACCGCAGGGTCAGCCCGCGTTGGGCGCCGAGGTCGTTGACCCGGCGGGCCAGTCCGGCGTTGCTGATCTGGGCGAGGGTCAGGAGCGTGCCGAGCCGTTCGTTCGGTCCACGTGGGCTGACGGTCATGGTGGCGGCTGCACCTCCTGCGGCCTTGTGCGCGGGGCCCGGGCGGCACCGGGCCGTAGCTGCTGTACCTAGCGTAGTCGGACGCGTTCCGACGGTTAAGAGGTCGCATTCCGGATGGCGGGATCGCGCACTCGGCCACGCCGCACCGGAGTTGGTCCGGACCGCTCGGATCCGGCCGACCGCGCCGCGCGCCGGAGCGTCGTGCTCCGGTCCCGTGTACACGTGCGCCCGGCCGTGCCCCCTGGCCCGACCGGCTGGTCGGCGATTCGCTGGTGGTCGTGGGTCGGCCTGCCGTCGAGGACCCGGCGGGCCGGGGGACGCCGCCGCCTCAATCCCCGCGGGTGGTGGTGAAGTCCGGGAGGGCATGCGGATGCCCTCCCGGGCCGGGCGACGCCTTTCGGCCATCTCGCGATGCCCATGCCAAAGGCGTTTCGCCGGCGGTCCGGGCCGGGGAGGGGGAGGCCCGGCCCGCCCGCTCCCCGGAGTGCGGGACGGATCGAACTCCCTTCCGGAGGACGGAACTTGCCCACGCGCAGTGATCGCGCACCGGGCGGAGCTCCGGCCGGGAGCGGGCCCGCGCGCGCATCGGTGCCCGCCCGCACGGCCCCGACGGCCCGTCGAACGGCCGGTCCGAACGGAGGCGGAACCCCGGAACACCGGCCACGGCGACGCCCCGCGGTGGCACGATGTCTCCTGACGGCGCGTCCGAGCTGCGGGGACCCGCCGGGACGCGCCCGGGCCGCCACGGCAACACCACCCGGCCGCCCGGCGGGCGGCGAACGCGCCGCACGGATGCAGGTCCTCGTCCGGTGGAGGCGCGATGCGGTGGCTGACGGGCTGGTGCACGGGTGCGCCGAGCGCGGGCACCCCGGCGCACGAACTGCGCGGCGGGGTCGAGCCGATCGCCGCCCGCCCGCTGTGGTCCGGGCCCGACCCGCTCTGGGCCGTGGGCGACTGGCGCCCCGCGGAGATCCGCCTGGTCACCCACCGCCCCGGCGCCCCCGCCGTGGTCAGCACCGGCCCCACCGAGCCCGACCGGATCGAGGACACCCCCGCCACCACCCGGCTCGCCGTCCTCGGCCACTGTGGAGCCACCGACGCCGAGCTCGCCGCCGGCCTCGCCGCCGCCCGCGGCGGCGCCGTCCGCCACCTCACCGCCTGGCCGGGCAGCTACACCGTCGTGCTGCGCTCCGGCCCCCGCTCCACCCTGCTGCTCACCGACCTCGCCGGCGCCCGGCCCGTCTTCCACACCCCGTGGGCCGGCGGCACCGCGTACGCCACCGCCGCCCTGCCGCTCGCCGACCTGGTCGGCGCCCCGCTGGACACCGGCCACCTCGCCGCCCGGCTCGCCTGCCCGGAGTCCCCCGAGGCGCTCGGCGCCGGCACCCCGTACCTGGGCGTCCAGCGGGTGCCGCCCGGCCACGTGCTCGGCATCCGCGGCGGCCGCCCGTACCTGTCCGGCTACGACGACCCGGCCGGCGCCGAGCAGCCGCGCGACGAGGCGCCCGCCGTCCGCGAGCTCACCCGCGCCCTGCTGGAGTCCGTCCGCTCCCGGGTCCGCACCACCACGCCGGTCCCCGACCCGGTCGGACGGGCCCGGCTCGGCGTCGACCTCTCGTACGGGACGGCCTCCGCGACCGTCGCCCTGCTCGCCGCCGCCGTCCCGCTGCCGCCGGTGCCCGCGGCCACCGCGGCGGCCCGGGCGGCCACCGCCGGGGCCAGGAGCGGCGCGGTCAAGGGCTCCTGGGCCCGCGCCGCCGCCCGGGAGGCCGCCGCCCCCGAGCGGTTGGCCGCCGTCACGCTCGGCGAGACCGGGCCCCCGGCCGGCCTCGCGCTCGCCCCCGACACCCCGCGACTGCGGCACACCGTGCTCGACCCCGGCCCGGACACCCTCCCGTACGCCGGGCCGGGCGCCGACCCCCGGGCGGGCCGGCTCACCGACGAGCCCGGGCCCGAACTCGTCGCCGCCGCCCGGGCCGAGGCCCGCTTCGACGCCGGCGGCACCGACCACCTCACCGGCTACGGCGCCCGCCAGGTCCTGGACGGACACCCGGCCCGGCTCGCCGACCTCGTCCGGGCCGGGCGGCCGCGCGAACTCCTGCCCCCGGTCGTCGCCCTGGCCGGCGTCGACCGGGCGGCCGCGGGCGTCCTCACCGGCACGCTGCGCACCCCGCTCACCGTGCTCCGGGCCGCGCACCGGCTCTCCCGGGTCCGCTACGCCGAGGCGCTGGACGAGGCGGCCGCCAAGCTGACCGCCCGCCACGTCCCGGACGGCGGCGGCACGGCGGGGGCCCGTTCGGCCGTCGACCTCGCCTGGTGCGTGCCCGGCCCGGCCGCCCGCTGGCTCTCCGACGAGGCGCTCTCCTCGGTGGCGCTGCGGCTCCGCCTGGCAGCGCGCAAACCGGCGCCCGAGGAGCACCCCGGCGCGTACCGGGCCCGACACGCCCTCTACCGGCAGGCGCGCGGGTTCCGCACGCTCGTGCACGCCGCCGAACAGCCCGGCCAGCGGCTGCACGCGCCCTTCCTCGACAACCAGGTGGTGCGCGCCGCCCGGCTGCTGCCCGACGACGTCCGCCTCCAGCCCGGCGCCCGGCACGCCCTCCTGCACGCCGTCCTCACCGGCGCCGGCCGCACCGACCTGCCCCCCGACTGGGGCCGCGGCCCCCGCCCCGACCGCACCGCCCCCGCCCGCGCGGGCCTGCGCCTCGCCGCCGACGGCCTCGCCGAACTCTTCGACGCCCCGCTGCTCGCCGAAGCCGGCCTCATCGACCTCCCCGCCGTCCGCGCCCGCCTCGCCCACTCGGCCGACCCCGCCACCCCCCTCTCCCCCGCGGACCTCGCCGGCCTCGCCGACCTCGTCTCCACCGAACTCTGGCTCCGCCGGGTCCGCGCCCGCCGCCACGGCGCCTGCTGGACCGGCCTGCCCAGCCCCCGCCGGCCCGCCCTCACCTCCTGAGCCTGTCGGGCCCTGTGAGCCTGTCCGGCCTCCTGAGCCTGTGGAGCCCGCTCCGACGACTCCCGCCGGCCCGCCCCGCGACCGTGAGCCCGCCCCCGCACCCCGCCCTGCGGCGCGGTTGCCGGAGCCGGGTCGGGGCGGCGGTGATGATGGCGGGGGTGTGGATCCGGGGCGAGGAGGGTGCGCGGTGGCCGGTGGGAGCGCGGGGCGGGAGGTGCCCGTCGTGCTGTCGGTGCTCGGCCGGCCGTCGACGGGGCGGCCGCCGGGAGTGCTGGCGGCGTGCGACGGCTCGGACGGGTCGCTGTGGGCACTCGACCGGGCGATGACGGAGGCCGAGCTGTTCGGGCTGCCGCTGTACGTGCTCGCCGTGGTCAACCCGGCGCCGGCCGGCTACCCGCCGGGGATGGCGGAGCTGGTGCAGGAGAGCGTGGAGACGCTGGTCGAGAGCATGGCGGACGGGCTGCGCCGCTCGGTGGCCGCCGTGCAGCGCCAGCGCCCCGCGCCGTACGCGGGGGAGCTGTCGCTGCACGTGGTGCTGGGCAGCGTGATCGAGGTGCTGCTGGAGGCGGCGACCCGGCAGCACACGCTGGTGATCGGCACCCGGGGCAACGGCGGCTTCGCCCGGCTGCTGATGGGCTCGGTGAGTTCGGCGGTGGTGCACCACGCGGCCTGCCCGGTGCTGGTGGTCCCGGCGCCGCCTGCGGTGTGATCCGCTCCACGGACCGGGCCGCCGGGAATGCACCGAGATGGTTCATCGTTCACCCATCTTGTACACATTCGCCAAGACGCCCCCTGGAGCCCCCCGCAATGAAGGTCGAGATCTGGAGCGACATCGCCTGCCCCTGGTGCTACATCGGCAAGCGCCGTTTCGAGCAGGCCCTGGCGGACTTCCCGGGCAAGGAGCAGGTCGAGGTCGTCTACCGCCCGTACCAGCTGGTCCCGGACGCTCCCGCGACCGCGAGCCCGCACCGCGCCTGGCTGGCCGAGCGCTACGGCCCGCAGTCGGTGGCGATGGACGCGCGGGTGGCCGAGCTGGGCCTCGCCGAGGGCATCACGTACGACTTCGACGCCGCGCTGCACGCCAACACCCTCCTGGGCCACCGGCTGCTGCACCTCGCCGAGGTCGAGTACGGCCCGGCCGTCCAGGGGCGGCTGAAGGAGGCGCTGCTGAAGGCGCACTTCACCGACGGCGTCGACGTCGGTGACCGCGCCGCGCTGACCGACGTCGCCGTGGCGGCCGGCCTGGACCGGGACCGGGTGACCGCCTACCTGGCGGGCGACGAGGGCGTCGCCGAGGTCGACGCCCAGCTGGCCGAGGGCCGCGAGCTGGGCATCAACGCCGTGCCGACCTTCGTCTTCGAGGGTAAGTGGGCCGTCCAGGGCGGCCAGGACGCCGAGACCTTCCGCAAGGTGCTGGACCAGGTCGCCGCCGAGATCGGCGAGCGCCGTCCCGCCCCGGTGCAGGTCGCCCCGGCCGGGGAGGCCTGCGCGGACGGCTCCTGCGCCATCTGACGCCCGGCCGTCCGGCGCCGACCGGGCGCACGGCACCGCGGACCCGAGGCCCGCTCCAGGACTCCTGGAGCGGGCCTCCGTCACGACCGACCGGAGGCCTGACCGGAAGACCACCCGGAGGACCACCCGGAGGCCCGACCGGGGCGCGCGCCCGTCACGAGCACCGGAAGCGGGCCTGGGCCCAGTCCGCGACGTTCAGCGCCGACCAGATCCCGCTCACCGGCGTGACCACCAGCTTGACCGACTTCTGCCCGGTCAGCGGCACGTGCACCGGCACCGCGTCGTCGCCGACGGCCAGCGCGCGGGAGCTCCACAGGGTGCTGCCGTCGCCGCCCTGGACGGAGAAGACGACCCTGCCCGGGGAGAGCGTGGCGTCGTCCACCCCGGCCACCGCGTCGAAGGACGCGCAGCTGCGGTTGAGGTCGATCACGGTGGCCGCCGGGGCGTGCACGGTGATCGCGTGCGGGTGGTAGTCGCCGCCGATCCAGCCGCCGTCACGCTGCCAGAAGTTGTCGCTGCCCTTCTGCCGGATGCTCGGCTCGGGCGGCGGCACCCGGTTGTTGCCGGGCTTGAGCACCGGCAGCGAGTTGCCCCAGAAGTCACTGAGGACGGGCGGCACCGGCGTGGTGACGGTCGGGGTCGGCACCGGCGGCAGGGTGGGCGTCGGCACCACCGGGACGTCGGGCGTGGGCAGCGGCGGCAGGGTCGGCACGGGCACGACCGGGGGAGTGAAGGTCGGCTTCGGCGCCTTCGAGCTGCTGGGCGCGGGCGTGACCGGCTCCGCCCCGGTGGTGGCGGGCTGCGGAGTCCGGGAGGTGGCGGCCGGCTGGGCCGCGGGGCTCGCCGCGGGCGCCTCCGGGGCCGGATCGGCGGCGCCGGGCGCCGGAGCCGGGGCCGGGGCCGCGGTGGGCGCGGCCGGGGGCGGCGCCGGAGCGACGGCGACCGGGGCGC
>NZ_JBHXTL010000086.1:22497-44497 GCF_042677365.1 Kitasatospora sp. NPDC127116 | reverse complement strand
ACGCGGCGGTCAGCGAGGCACGCTCCGCACGTCGAGCCGCGAGCTGGACCTCACGGCCGTCCGCTCCGTCCGGGTGCGCGGGCCCTCGCCCTACGAGGGGCCTGCCGACCTCGGCGGCGAGGACCGCCGGTTCGCCGCCGCGCGAACCTTCTGGGGGGCGGGTGGCATCCTGGCGTCGCTGCTGGGGCGCGCCACGTCAACCATCTCCGGGACAACCGGGCGGCAGAGTACGGGCCGGCCCGCCTCGCCACCGCCCAGCGCTACGGATTCCGGGCACCCCACACGCTGATCACCGACAAGATCGCGATCGCGACCAGAGTTGCGCGGAGCGGTTCAGCAGCCGCCCGAGTTCGCCGAGCCCGAGCCTCCGGAGATCCACGGCGAGTAGGACGCCGGCGAGGGCTTGGGCCGCACGCTGCGCTTGGTGATCAGTTCGACCTCGACGCCGGCGGGGCCGAGCAGCACGGTCAGGGCCTCCCGCAGGCGCTCCGCGTCGGTGCCGGCGGGCGGCTTCCACACCACCTGCCCACCGGTGAAGTCCAGCCGCCCGACGAGCGCCTCCTCGACCGGCGCGCGATCGCCCTCGTAGGGCTCCATGATGCTGTGCACCAGCCAGACGGCGGGCAGTTCGGTCAGCGGCCGCCAGTCGTCGGGGCGCCCGCCCCGGACCAGCCGGTAACGCTCCGCCGCCTCGGGCGGGGCGAACTCGATCCAGTGGACGGTGGTCACTTCCATCCGGGCGATCACCGGGACGGCAAGCAGGTACTCGACCCCCGCGATCACCCCGACCACCGCGGCGACGGTGCCCCCGGTCGCGCCGAGGAGCCACAGGACGAACGCCACCATGAACGTCGGCGCGAAGAGCACCAGCGGCGCCTTCAGCGCACTCCCGACGGCCGTCAGGCAGTACAGGAGCGCACTGCGCCGGGTGCCGCCGCCCTCGCGCAGGACGATGTCGGTCGAGGCGGGGCCGGTGCGCAGGACGTCATCCAGAGCCATGCCAGGAGCGTAGGACTGCCGAACAGGACCGGCCAGAGTCCTGGCGCGGCCAATGCACCTGACACCCAGTGCAACTGACGTGGCATCAGTTCGACGGTGCCGGGCCGGGGCAGCCTCACTCCGGCCCGGGCGAGCGTGCGGAGCGCACCGAGCGTCAGGAGGCCGGCGAGGCCCAGGACGCCGACGGCCGCGAGTCGCGCCGCGACCGCCGCAACCGTTCCCGGGCTTCCTCCACGAGCGCGGAAGCCGAACCGCTGTCCACCACGCAACCCGCCCCTTCGCGGTCCCGCCCCGGCCGGTCTTCCGCTCCGGACGGCGACGCCCCACGGAACGCCACGGAACCCCCACGGAACCCCATAGAACCCCGCGGAACCCCGCGGTGTCCGCCTTCCGCCGCCGCACGTTCGCCACGCGCCTCGACTCGGCACCGGAGCCCACCCGAGCCACCCGAGCCACCACCCCGGGAGCGCGGGGGCCGGCGGGGCCGACTTCCCGCGCGGCCCGGGGGCCGGCCGGCGCGTCCGGATGAGGAGATCGCCCTGCCGGACCCGACCGTCCGTCCACAGGGCCGGGGCCCTGAACCGGCAGGCCGGCGGGCTTCGGCGCTATACCGTCCCGGAGGGCGAGGCCCACCAGGTCGAGGGTGTCGCGGTGACGTAGCCCAGCGACTCGTACAGCGGTCTGCCCAGCTTCGAAGCGGTGAGCGTGGCCGGCAGGTCCGCCAGGTGGGCGAGGGCGCCGAGCATGACGGCCCGGCCCACGCCACGCGACCGGAACGCCGACGACGTACCGACCCAGTAGTGGCTGCCGACGCCGTCGGCCACGACGCTGACGCAGGCTCCCGCAGCCACGCCGTCGAGCATGGCGACGAACACGTCCACGCCGGACTGTTCGATCAACGCCGTCGGGAACAGCTCGCCGGGACGGTGGGGCTCGAACCCGTCCAGCTCGAAGCCCTCGATCACGACCCGCTCGGCCGCCCGGAGGTCCTCGGACTGCCGTGCCCGGATCACGTCCAGCGCCGGTTCTCCGACGGGCCCGGGCTGGCGCAGCATGATCGGCATCTGCCAGTTGCGCATGCCGAGGTGGTTCAGGTCGGTCGAGCTGAACGGATCCTCGACGTTCACGGGGCCCGCGGCCCGGCGCGTCAGCTCGCTCACCTCGGCCAGTTCGCCCGGGTCGAGGTCGGGCTCCTGGATCAGGATCCGCAGTCCCGCACGCGCGTCGCCGTCGACCGCGACGAATCCGCGACGCCGGATCACCTCGTGTCCCCGGCAGAGGCCGGTGAGGGTCCAGAAGGCGGCGGAGTTCCGGGCTTGACGCATCGGCGCCTCGGCCAGGGACACGGGCTGGTCGGTCGACGTGGGCTCTGTTGTCATTGTGCCTACGGTAGTGGGGAATTGACCCATCCTGCCGGACCAATTCCCCGCGGGCCGACTGGGCCACCCTCCGAGCCCGGCCACCCGGCGGGCCCGAGCGTCCCGGGGCCCGCGCTCATCGGACGGCCCGACCTGCGGTTTTCCCGGTGCACGCCGCCCACCCGCGGGTGAACCGGCGGGGACACCGTGGCGCGGGAGGTCCCGGCCGGCACGATCGCGGCGACGATGCCGAGCGGCACCGCCGGCGGGCCCCCGCCGCGACGGCGAGCAGGATCGCGGGCAGGCGGAGGACGCCGAGCAGCCCCGGAAGGACGAGGGCCGGGAGGGCCTGATCGAGCGCCGGGTGCCTGCGCTCGCGACGCGAGTCGCCGTCCTCGGGCAGGACGGGGCCGGTGGTGGAGGGGTGGTCCGCAGGATGCCTTCCAGTGCCACGGCCCGAAGCCCAGGACCGCCGACCGATTCCGGCCAGCGTGCCGGGGCAGCGGAACGGGCCCGGACACTCGCGTGCCCGGGCCCGTGCGACAGCGGTGCCGTCAGTGCGCGGCGGCCTCCCAGTTGGGGCCGACGCCGACCGAGACGTCCAGCGGGGCGCGCAGCGGGTAGGCGCCCGCCATCTGCTCGCGGACGACGGCCTCGACCTGCTCGCGCTCGCCCGGGGCCAGCTCCAGCACGATTTCGTCGTGCACCTGGAGCAGCATCCGGGAGGTGAGGCCGGCCGTGCGCAGCGCTTCGTCCACCCGGAGCATGGCGATCTTGACGATGTCGGCGGCCGAGCCCTGGATCGGGGCGTTGAGGGCCATCCGCTCGGCCATCTCGCGGCGCTGGCGGTTGTCGCTGTTGAGGTCCGGCAGGTAGCGGCGGCGGCCGAGCAGGGTCTCGGTGTAGCCCGTCGCCCGGGCCTCGTCGACGACCCGGCGCAGGTAGTCCCGCACGCCGCCGAAGCGCTCGAAGTAGGTGTCCATCAGGCCCTGGGCCTCGGCGGGCTTGATGCCGAGTTGCTGCGAGAGCCCGTACGCGGAGAGTCCGTACGCCAGGCCGTAGGACATCGCCTTGATCTTGCGGCGCATCTCGGCGTCCACCGCGGCGCGCGGCACCTCGAAGACCTGGGAGGCGACGGTGTTGTGCAGGTCCTCGCCGGAGGCGAAGGCCTGCAGCAGCGCCTCGTCCTCGGACAGGTGGGCCATGATCCGCAGTTCGATCTGGGAGTAGTCGGCGGTGAGCAGCGACTCGTAGCCCTCGCCGACGACGAAGGCGCGGCGGATCGCCCGGCCCTCCTCGGTGCGGACCGGGATGTTCTGCAGGTTCGGGTCCTGCGAGGAGAGCCGGCCGGTGGCGGCGACCATCTGGTTGAAGGTGGTGTGGATCCGGCCCTTGGGCGAGACGGTCTTGAGCAGGCCCTCGACGGTGGTGCGCAGCTTGGCCTGGTCGCGGTGGCGCAGCAGGATGACCGGCAGTTCGTTGTCGGTCTGGGTGGCCAGCCAGGTGAGCGCGTCGGCGTCGGTGGTGTAGCCGGTCTTGATCTTCTTGGTCTTGGGGAGTGCGAGCTCGCCGAAGAGGATCTCCTGGAGCTGCTTGGGCGAGCCGAGGTTGAACTCGTGCCCGGCGGCGGCGTGCGCCTCCTCCACCACGCGCTGGATCTCGGCGGCGAACTGGGCCTCCAGGCCGGTGAGCCACTCGCGGTCGGCGGCGATGCCGTAGCGCTCCATCCGGGCCAGCAGGGCGGCGATGGGCAGTTCCATGTCGTGCATCAGCTCGGCGGCGCCGACCTCGCCGAGGCGGGTGTCGAAGAGCGCGGCGAGGTCGAGCACGGCGCGGGCCTGGAGCATCAGCGACCGGGCGGCGGCGGTCTCGTCCTCCTCCGGTGCGTCGAAGGAGAGTTGGCCGCTCTCGGTGGCGGGGGCCGGGGTGAGCGAGCGGGCCAGGTACTCCTCGGCGAGCACCTCCAGGGTGAAGGTGCGGCGGCCGGGCTTCTCCAGGTAGGCGGCGAGCGCGGTGTCGGCGACGACGCCCTCGATGGTCCAGCCGCGCTCGGCGAAGGCGCGCATGACCTGCTTGGCGATGTGCAGGGCCTTGGGGGCGCCGGCGTCGGCGAGCCAGGCGGCGAAGGCCCGCTCGTCCTCCTCGGCGAGCAGCGCCGGGTCGAACCAGGCGGCCGTCTCCCCGGCGGCGAGCGCCACTTCGGTGACCTCGCCGGCGCCGAGCGCCCACTGGTAGACGGCGGCGAGCGCGACGGTGGTCTTGCCGTCGGAGGCGTGCTCGGCGAGCCAGGCGGCCAGGGTGCCGGGGTCGGTGAGGAGTTCGCCGTCCACCTCGACGCCGGGGGCGAGTTCGGCTTCGGCGGTGTCCGAGCCGGTGGTCGGGTCGATGCCGAAGACGCGGTCGCGGAAGTTGGCGTTGCGGAACTCCAGCGACTCCATCAGGGAGCCGACGGCGTCCTTGTCGAACGGCTTGCGGTCCAGGTCGGTGACGCCGAGCGGGAGTTCGACGTCGCGGACCAGCTCGGTGAGCACCCGGTTGCGCTTGACCGAGTCGAGGTGGTCGCGCAGCTTCTCGCCGATCTTGCCCTTGACCTCGTCGGCGCGGGCGACGAGTTCGTCGAAGGAGCCGAACTGGTTGACCCACTTGGCGGCGGTCTTCTCGCCGACGCCGGGGATGCCGGGGAGGTTGTCGGACGGGTCGCCGCGCAGCGCGGCGAGGTCCGGGTACTGGCGCGGGGTGACGCCGTACTTCTCGGCGACCTTCTCCGGGGTGTAGCGGGTGAGCTCGGAGACGCCCTTGGTCGGGTAGAGCACGGTGACGTGGTCGGTGACCAGCTGGAGCGAGTCGCGGTCGCCGGTGACGATGTCGACGTCGTAGCCGGCCGCCTCGGCGGCGGTGGCCAGGGTGGCGATGATGTCGTCGGCCTCGAAGCCCTCGGCCGTCAGCCGGGGGACGTGCATGGCGTCGAGCAGTTCGCCGATCAGGCCGACCTGGCTGCGGAACTCGTCCGGCGTCTTGGCACGGTTGGCCTTGTAGTCGGGGAACTCGACGGAGCGGAAGGTCTGCCGGGAGAGGTCGAAGGCGACGGCGAGGTGGGTGGGCTGCTCGTCCCGGACGGTGTTGGCGAGCATCGAGGCGAAGCCGTAGACCGCGTTGGTGGGTTGGCCGGTGGAGGTGTTGAAGTTCTCCACGGGCAGGGCGTAGAAGGCCCGGTAGGCCATCGAGTGCCCGTCGAGCAGCATCAGCCGGGGCCGCGGGCCGGCCCCGCCGCCACCCGTCGCGCCCTTGTCCGTACTCTGCGTAGCCACGTCAACGTCCGTTCCTGCCGATTCCACTACCGGCCACCGATCCTATGGCCCGGCACCGACAAAAAGGACGCCGCGCCGGTTCGGCCACAGCTGCTACCTATGAGTAGGACGGTCGTACGATCACAGGCGGCACATCCCCCCAGCAGATCCCAGCGGCAGGAGTTCCCCCATGACCGATGCGGCCCCCGGCACCTCCCCCCTCGACGCCCCCGGCACCACTCCCGACACCGTCCCCGACACCGCCCCCCTCCTGAACGTCCCGCAGGACGTGCTGGACCACTTCGCCAAGCTCGGAGTGAACCCGGACACCTTCTCGGGCGGCCACCTCGGCGACAAGCTCGGCATCCGGATCGTCGAGGCCTCCGGCGACCGCGTGGTCGGCACCATGCCGGTGGAGGGCAACCAGCAGCCGTACGGGCTGCTGCACGGCGGCGCGTCGGCGGCGCTGGCCGAGACGCTGGGCTCGATCGGGGCGATGCTGCACGCCGGTCCCGGCCGGTACGCGGTCGGTGTGGACCTCAACGCGACCCACCACCGCTCGGCCACCTCCGGGCTGGTGACCGGGGTGGCGACGGCCGTGTTCAAGGGCCGCACCGCGGCCACCTACGAGATCGCGATCACCGACGACACCGGCCGGCGGATCACCAGCTGCCGGCTGACCTGCATGCTGCGCGACCTCTGACGGCGGCTCCGACCGCGCCATCCCGCCCGACAACGTCCCCACCGGGCCCGCGAGTTCACTCCGGACAACATCAAGTCCCTTTTCCGCCCCCTTGTTTGACCTTCCGCCACCCTGGGCAGGCGTTGGTCTGGACAAGGGGGCCTTCGCATGTCCGGGCGCGGTCGGCGCAAACCCACCCCTGTAACGCTGCGTAACAAGTAGGAAATCCGATCAATTGCCGGTTCCGAGGCCCGCGGGCGCCCCGGGATCATCCGGTCGCGCCCTCCTCGTCCGCAATCCGGACGCTCAAGGTCGAAAGCAGGGCATCGGACACTGGTGTCCGATTATCGGCGCTGCCAGCTGCAACCCCCATTTCTGGGCCTTACATCGCCCTACCAGCGCGTAAACGCCCGGCATCGCGGGATCGATCGAGCCAGAACGACCACATCGTGAGACAAATACTCCGTGTGCTCATAACAAGAGAATCACAGCCTGCTCCCAGCACTGCCCGAGCCGCCCAACGGCATCTAGAGTCACGGCCAGTCACCGCGCCATTCGATTGGGCCAGGCCCTCCGCGCACTCCGGCTCCCGCCATTCAGGCGCGGGCGCCTCCTGAACCGAAGGGGACCCTCGTGCGTCATCGTTCAGCAGTTGTCGTGAGCATTGCCGTGATCGGCGCCCTCAGCCTCAGCGCCTGCGGCTCCCGCGGAGAGAAGAAGGCCGACGGCGGCACCTCCAACTCCGGCTCCACCACCGTCGTCATCGGCGTCGACGCCCCGCTCACCGGCGACCTCTCCGCCCTCGGCCTCGGCATCCGCAACTCCGTCGACCTCGCGATCAAGAAGGCCAACGAGGCCAACGAGGTCCCCGGCGTCAAGTTCGAGATCAAGGCCCTGGACGACACCGGCAAGCCCGCCCCCGGCCAGCAGAACGCCACCCAGCTCGTCGGCGACTCCAAGGTCCTCGGCGTCGTCGGCCCGCTCAACTCCAGCGTGGCCCAGTCGATGCAGCAGATCTTCGACGACGCCTCCCTGGTCGAGGTCTCCCCCGCCAACACCGGCGTCGCCCTCAGCCAGGGCGAGAAGTGGGCCAGCGGCGAGAAGAAGCGCCCGTTCACGTCCTACTTCCGCACCGCCACCACCGACGCCGTCCAGGGCCCCTTCGCCGCCCAGTTCCTCTACACCGACGCCAAGAAGACCAAGGTCTTCCTGATCGACGACCAGAAGACCTACGGCGCGGGCCTGGCCGGCACCTTCAAGGGCGAGTTCACCAAGCTCGGCGGCCAGCTGGTCGGCGAGGAGCACGTCAACCCCGACGACCGCGACTTCGCCGCCATCGTCACCAAGGTCAGGAGCTCCGGCGCCGAGGCCGTCTACTACGGCGGCGAGTACCCCGCGGCCGGCCCGCTCTCCCTCCAGCTCAAGGAGGCCGGCGTCAACATCCCGCTGATGGGCGGCGACGGCATCCAGAGCGGCGACTTCATCAAGCTCAACCCCAAGAGCCAGGGCGACTACGCCACCGCCGTCGGCCTGCCCGTCGAATCCCTCGACACCGCCAAGAAGTTCATCGCCGACTACAAGACCGCCGGCTACAAGGACGCCTACGAGACCTACGGCGGCTACTCCTACGACAGCGCCTGGGCCATCATCCAGGGCGTCAAGCAGGCCGTGAAGGACAACAACGGCAAGGTCCCCGACCGCAAGGCCGTCCGCGACGCCGTCCAGAAGGTCAGCTTCGACGGCGTGACCGGCAAGGTCTCCTTCGACGAGTTCGGCGACACCACCAACAAGCAGCTCACCGTCTACACCGTCAAGGACGGCAAGTGGGCCGTGGAGAAGTCCGGCACCTTCAAGGGCTGACACCCAGTCACCACAAGCACCACCAGCGCCACTTCACCACCACCGCGCGCGGGGGCGCCACGAGTGCCCCCGCGCGCACCCACATCCACCACCCACGCGGACAGACACCCCCGAACGCACTACGGAGGCCCAGCGGTGCACGACCTACCGCAGCAGCTGGCCAACGGCCTGATCCTCGGCGCCCTCTACGGACTCGTCGCGATCGGCTACACGATGGTCTACGGCATCGTCCAGCTCATCAACTTCGCCCACGGCGAGATCGTCATGGTCGGCGGCTTCGGCGCCCTGACCGCCTACCTCGCCCTCCCCGGCGGCACCACCCTGTGGCTGGCCCTGCCGCTCATGCTGATCGCCGGCATCCTGGTCTCCACCCTCACCGCCGTCGCCGCCGAGCGCTTCGCCTACCGCCCCCTGCGCAACGCCCCCCGACTGGCCCCGCTGATCACCGCGATCGGGCTGTCCATCTTCCTCCAGCAGCTCGTCTTCTCCTTCTACCCGGACGCCAAGAAGGCCCGGGTCTTCCCCAAGCTCCCCGGCGACCCGTTCAGCCTCGGCTCCGTCACCATCCAGCGCAGCGACCTCTTCCTGATCATCGCCGCCCCGCTGTGCATGCTCGCCCTCGGCTGGTTCGTCACCCGCACCCGCTCCGGACGCGCCATGCAGGCCACCAGCCAGGACCCGGACACCGCCAAGCTGATGGGCATCGACACCGACCGCATCATCGTCATGGCCTTCGCCATCGGCGCCGCGTTCGCCGCCGTCGCCGCCGTCGCCTACGGGCTGCGCAGCGGCCAGGTCGACTTCCGGATGGGCTTCATCCTCGGACTCAAGGCCTTCACCGCCGCCGTCCTCGGCGGCATCGGCAACATCTACGGCGCCATGCTCGGCGGCCTCGCCCTCGGCCTCGCCGAAGCCCTCGCCACCGGGTACATCCAGCACCTGCCCGGCATGCACCTCTTCGGAGGCGGCGCCTGGAAGGACGTCTGGGCGTTCGTACTCCTCATCCTCGTGCTCCTGATCCGGCCCCAGGGCCTGCTCGGCGAGCGCGTCGCGGACAGGGCGTGACCACCATGACCACCACCCGCACCGAAACGACCCCGGTCATCCCGCTGCCGGCCCGCGCCGCCGCCGCCGTCACCGCACTCGGCGCCCTCGCCACCGCCGCCTCCGCCGCCATGTCCTGGACCTGGACCTCCGACTTCCCCGGCGACCTCACGTACTACGGCTCCCCGGCCGGCCTCCAGTGGCTCGCCCTCGCCGCCGGGCTGCTCACCCTCGTCCTGCTGCTCGCCGCCCAGGGCGTCCCCGGACTGCGCTGGGCCGCCCCCACCCGCAGCAACAACGCCGTCCTGTTCGCCGCCACCGGCGCCCTCGCCGTCGCCGTCTACGCGGTCGCCGCCGTCTCCGCCGAACTCGGCGGCCTCGCCAACCTCGAACCCGGCGGCTGGGTGCTCGCCGCGGGCGGCCTGATCTCCGTCCTCGGCGCCCTCGCCCTGCCGCTCGACCGCCGCACCACCGTCCCGCTGCGGATCCTCGACAAGCGCCTCTTCCTGCTCGTCCCGGTCGCCCCCGCCGCCTGGTTCGGCGCCCACGCCGTCCCCACGGACAAGCCGGTCGCCCCGGTCCTGACCGCCCTCGCCGGCGGCCTCGCCATCGCCGCCGGCGCCGTCCTGCTGCTCCAGCTCGGCCACCTCGCCAACAGCGCACTGCGGCTGGGCCGGATCGACCGCCCGCTGGCCGCGGCGCGGGCGCTCCCCTCCTGGGTCGAGGTGCTGCTGATCGTCCTCGCCTTCGGCACCGGACTGTTCGCGATCACCTTCGGCATCGACACCGAGTACGGCGAACTCTTCACCGGCTACCTGCTGTTCGTCGCCCTCGCCGTCCCCGCCCTGGCCAAGTCCGGCCTGCTCGCCCGGCTGCGCGCGCTGACCGTCAAGCACCGCCCGGTCACCACCGGCGCCGCCTTCGCCGCCGCCGCCGGCTTCCCGTTCACCCAGACCAGCGACCAGTACACCTCGGTCGCCACCAACATCCTGATCTTCGCCACCGTCGCCCTCGGCCTCAACATCGTCGTCGGCCTGGCCGGCCTGCTCGACCTCGGGTACGTCGCCTTCCTCGGCGTCGGCGCCTACGCCGCCGCCCTGGTCTCCGGCTCCCCCGCCTCGCCCATCCACGTCCAGTTCCCGTTCTGGGCCGCGATGCTCACCGGCGCCGTCGTCTCGATGATCTTCGGCGTCCTGATCGGCGCCCCCACCCTGCGGCTGCGCGGCGACTACCTCGCCATCGTCACCCTCGGGTTCGGCGAGATCTTCCGCATCACCATGCTCAACCTCAACGGCACCACCGGCCCCAAGGTCACCAACGGCTCCAACGGCATCCCGCGCATCCCCGACCTGGAGATCCTCGGCTTCGACCTCGGCAAGCCGCACACCGTCCTCGGCGTCGAACTCGGCCGCTTCTCCAACTACTACCTGCTGATGCTGCTCGTCACCGCCGTCGTCGTGCTGGTCTTCGCCCGGGTCGGCGACTCCCGCATCGGCCGCGCCTGGGTCGCCATCCGCGAGGACGAGACCGCCGCCGAGGCCATGGGCATCAACGGCTTCCGGCTCAAGCTGCTCGCCTTCGCCCTCGGCGCCCTGCTGGCCGGCCTGGCCGGCACCGTCCAGGCCCACGTCAGCTACACCGTCACCCCCGACCAGTACACCTTCGCCGAAGCCCTCCCGCCGAACTCCGCCTTCCTGCTCGCCGCCGTCATCCTCGGCGGCATGGGCACCATCAGCGGCCCGCTGGCCGGCGCCACCCTGCTCTTCCTCATCCCCAAGAAGCTCGAATTCCTCGCCGACTACCAGCTCCTCGCCTTCGGCGCCGCCCTCATCGTCCTGATGCGGGTGCGCCCCGAAGGCCTCATCCCCAACCGGCGCCGGCAGCTGGAGTTCCACGAGGCCGCCCTCCCGGCCCAGGCCACCGGCGAGCCGACCGCACTCACCAAGGCAGGGGCGTGACCGACCCGATGACCACCACCGCCGCACCCCTGCTCGAAGTCACCGGCGTCACCATGCGCTTCGGCGGCCTCACCGCCGTCAACGACGTCTCCCTGACCGTCGGCGAAGGCGAGATCATCGGTCTCATCGGCCCCAACGGCGCCGGCAAGACCACCTTCTTCAACTGCCTCACCGGCCTGTACGTCCCCACCGAGGGCGCCGTCCGCTTCCGCGACACCCTGCTGCCGCCCAAGCCCCACCTGGTCACCCAGGCCGGCATCGCCCGCACCTTCCAGAACATCCGGCTGTTCGCCAACATGACCGTCCTGGAGAACGTCCTGGTCGGCCGGCACACCCGCACCAGGGAAGGCATCTTCTCCGCCGTCCTGCGCGGCCCCGGCTACCACCGCGCCGAGGCCGAGAGCCGCGAGAAGGCCATGGAACTCCTGCAGTTCACCGGCCTCGCCGAGAAGGCCGACCACCTCGCCCGCAACCTCCCCTACGGCGAGCAGCGCAAGCTGGAGATCGCCCGCGCCCTCGCCTCCGAACCCGGCCTGCTGCTGCTCGACGAACCCACCGCCGGCATGAACCCCCAGGAGACCCGGGCCGCCGAGGAACTCGTCTTCGCGATCCGCGACAAGGGCGTCTCCGTCCTCGTCATCGAGCACGACATGCGCTTCATCTTCAACCTCTGCGACCGCACCGCGGTCCTCGTCCAGGGCCAGAAGATCGTCGAGGGCGACCGCGAGACCGTCCAGAACGACGAACGCGTCATCACCGCCTACCTGGGCGCCCCGCTCGAAGGCACCACCCCGACTGTTCCGGAGAACGTTACGGAGACCGACCAGTGACCGCACTCCTCGAGGTCGAGGACCTCCGCGTCGCCTACGGCAAGATCGAGGCCGTCAAGGGCATCGGCTTCACCGTCGAACAGGGCGAGGTCACCACCCTCATCGGCACCAACGGCGCGGGCAAGACCACCACCCTGCGCACCCTGTCCGGCCTGCTCAAGCCCACCGCCGGGCGGATCACCTTCGACGGCCAGGACCTCTCGACCGTCCCCGCGCACAAGATCGTCGCCCTCGGCCTCGCCCACTCCCCCGAGGGACGGCACATCTTCCCCCGGATGACCATCGAGGAGAACCTCCTCCTCGGCGCCTTCCTGCGCACCGACGCCGCCGGCATCACCGCCGACGTCGAACGGGCCTACGGCCTGTTCCCGATCCTCGGCGAACGCCGGCGCCAGGCCGCCGGCACGCTCTCCGGCGGCGAACAGCAGATGCTCGCGATGGGACGGGCGCTGATGTCCCGGCCCAAGCTGCTGATGCTGGACGAACCCTCGATGGGGCTCTCGCCGCTGATGATGCAGAAGATCATGTCCACCATCGTGGAGCTGAAGTCCTCCGGTACGACCATCCTCCTGGTCGAGCAGAACGCCCAGGCGGCGCTCTCGCTCTCCGACCGGGGGTACGTCATGGAGACCGGCCGCATCGTCCTCTCCGGGACCGGGCCCGACCTCCTGCACGACGAGTCCGTCCGCAAGGCCTACCTCGGCGAGGACTGAGCCCGCACACACGGCGAAGGGCCCGGCAGAAACGTTCTGCCGGGCCCTTCCCGTACCTCTTACTCGCCCTTGGCCTCGTCCGCCTTCTTGCGGTCCTGGGCCTCGCCCTCCTCGATGACCGCCTCGGCCACCGCGGCCATCGTCATCCGGCGGTCCATCGAGGTCTTCTGGATCCACCGGAAGGCGGCCGGCTCGTTCAGCCCGAACTTGGTCTGCAGCACACCCTTCGCCCGGTCCACCAGCTTCCGGGTCTCCAGCCGCTGGCTGAGGTCCCCGATCTCCTTCTCCAGCGCCCGCATCTCGGCGTACCGGGAGACCGCCATCTCGATCGCCGGCACCAGGTCCGACTTCGAGAACGGCTTGACGATGTACGCCATCGCCCCGGCGTCCCGCGCCCGGTCCACCAGCTCCCGCTGCGAGAACGCCGTCAGCATCAGGACCGGCGCCAGGTGCTTGTCGTGGATCTGCTCGGCCGCGGAGAGCCCGTCCAGCACCGGCATCTTCACATCGAAGATCGCCAGATCCGGCTTCAGCTCCTCCACCAGCCGCACCGCCGTCTCCCCGTCACCGGCCTCACCGACGACGGTGTACCCCTCCTCCTCGAGCATCTCCTTGAGGTCGAGGCGGATCAGCGCCTCGTCCTCGGCGATCACAATCCGGGTGATCTGGGGCATATCGGTCTCAAGCGGCTGCGCCTGCTCGTCGGCGGTGCTCACGGGGCTCCTAGTTCCGGCGGGGTACTGCATGCACGAGGGTACCTAGCTGCGCCCGACAGCGCTCACAGGGTATCCTTCACGGGCGCAAACCAGCCGGGTTGGTGGAAGGGCAGACACGATCGCCTCAAAAGCGATTGCCTGAAAGGGCGTGTGGGTTCGAATCCCACACTCGGCACCAGATTTTCCTCATATTCCCAGGTTTTGGGGATTTCACCCTATCCAGTGGATCACATCCAATGTGTCCACGGCCCGGGCTGTCACGTCCCACTCTGGCGCACATGACCACACTCTCTGTGCGCGAACAGGCCGTCCACCTCCTCCGTCGAGGTCTCAGCAACGCCGAGGTGGCCCGCCACCTCCACGTCCCGAAGGGCACTGTCTCCTGGTGGAAGCATCAGGACCTCGCCAAACGCAACGAACTCCCCGGCCGTAAGCGCTCCGCATGCGTGCACTGCTACGGCGACGAGCTGAACCGAGCCGCCTACTCCTACCTGCTCGGCCTGTACCTCGGCGACGGGCACATCCTGCTGCCCAACGAGTACCGCAGGACCCAGAGCCTCCAGATAACCTGCGACGACAAGTGGCCGGGCATCATGGATTCCGTCGAAGAGGCCATGCGTCAAGTTCTCCCCAACAACAAGCCCTGCCGGGTGCGCCGCACCGGGTGCCACGACATCAAGGTCTATTCGAACCACCTCACCTGCATCTTCCCCCAGCACGGCCCCGGCAAGAAGCACGAGCGCACCATAGCCCTGGAGCCCTGGCAGCAGGAGATCGTGGACGCCCACCCCTGGGAGTTCCTGCGCGGTCTGATCCACTCCGACGGGTGCCGCATCACCAACTGGGCGACCCGTACGGTCGGCGGCGCCACGAAGCGCTACGAGTACCCCCGGTACTTCTTCACCAACACCTCGACCGACATCATCGGCCTCTTCACCGCCGCCCTCGACGCCGTCGGCGTCCGGTGGAAGGCCGCCGCGCGCGCCACCGGCGCGACAAACGTCTCCGTCGCCCGCAAGGACTCCGTCGCCCTCATGGACACCCACATCGGCCCCAAACACTGACAGCGGCGCGGCCCGTGGAAGGGCCGCGCCGCAGGGAACCTCAGGCGTCCAGGGTCCCCACGTGGTGGACGCGGACGAGGTTGGTGGAGCCGGCCAGGCCGGGGGGCGAACCCGCCGTGATGACGACGATGTCGCCCTTCTGGCAGCGGCCGAGCGACAGGAGTGCCGCGTCGACCTGTTCGACCATCTGGTCGGTGGTCGGGGCGAACGGGCCGAGGAAGGTCTCCACGCCCCAGGTGAGGGCGAGTTGGCTGCGCACGGCCGGTTCGTAGGTGAAGGCGAGCACCGGGATGGGCGAGCGGTAGCGGGTGAGCCGGCGG
The DNA here is from genome assembly GCF_042677365.1 of Kitasatospora sp. NPDC127116. Taxonomy (NCBI): domain Bacteria; kingdom Bacillati; phylum Actinomycetota; class Actinomycetes; order Kitasatosporales; family Streptomycetaceae; genus Kitasatospora; species Kitasatospora sp. NPDC127116. The sequence continues at coordinate 29,666 of NZ_JBHXTL010000086.1, read as the reverse complement.
GCGGTGTCGCCGGACTGGGTGAAGGCGATCAGGTACTTGGCGTGCAGGAAGTCGCCGATCTCGGCGGCCGCGCGGGCGACGGCGCCGCCCTGGGTCCGCGGCTTGCTGCCGGTGGTGAGCGGCGGGAGGCCCGCGGCCAGGATGTCGTTCTCGGCGGCCTCGACGATCCGGGCCATGGTCTTGACGGTCTCGACCGGGTACTTGCCGACCGAGGTCTCCCCGGAGAGCATCACCGCGTCCGTCCCGTCCAGGACGGCGTTGGCGACGTCGGAGGCCTCGGCGCGGGTCGGCCGGGAGGTGTTGATCATCGAGTCGAGCATCTGGGTCGCGACGATGACCGGCTTGGCGTTGCGGCGGGCGAGCTTGATGGCGCGCTTCTGGACCAGCGGGACCTGTTCGAGGGGCATCTCCACGCCCAGGTCGCCGCGGGCCACCATGATCCCGTCGAAGGCGTCGACGACGGACTCCAGGTTCTCCACCGCCTGCGGCTTCTCGATCTTGGCGATGACCGGGACCCGGCGTCCCTCCTCCGCCATGATCCGGTGGACGTCCTCGACGTCCCGCCCGCTGCGGACGAAGGAGAGCGCGATGAGGTCGGCCCCGGTGCGCAGCGCCCACCGCAGGTCGGCGACGTCCTTGTCGCTGAGTGCGGGGACGGAGACGGAGACGCCGGGGAGGTTGAGGCCCTTGTGGTCGGAGACCAGGCCGCCTTCGATGACCAGGCAGCGCACGTGCGGCCCGTCGACGGCGACGACCTCCAGGGTGACCCGGCCGTCGTCGACCAGGATGCGCTCGCCGCGGCTGACGTCCCCGGCGAGCCCGGAGTAGGTGGTTCCGCAGCGGTCCTTGTCCCCCACGACGCCGTTGTCGGTGGAGATGGTGAACTCGTCGCCGCGTTCGAGAAGTACGGGTCCGTGGGCGAAGGTGTCGAGCCGGATCTTCGGGCCTTGAAGGTCGACGAGGATGCCGACGCTGCGGCCGGTCTCGTCGGCGGCCTTGCGGACGCGGCGGTAGCGTTCCTCGTGCTCGGTGTGCGAGCCGTGACTGAGGTTCAGTCGGGCGATGTCCATCCCGGCGTCGACCAGGGACTTGATCTGGTCGTACGAGTCGGTGGCGGGCCCGAGGGTACAGACGATTTTTGCTCGGCGCATAGTGCTGAGACTAGGCATTACCGGCGCGTAACCACGACGCGGGTCCGGACTGCGGGATGACCGTTGCGGTAAGGCGAGTTGAACAATCTGACACATCCTCGGACCGCTGTGCGAGCGCCCCGCTCCACGTCGCCGCCGCGCGCCGCCCGTACGCCTCCCGCGCCTCCCGCGCCTCCCGCCGATGCGATTCCGTGAAGGGGTGTTCACCCCTGGTTCACCGCCGCTTCCGCCGCCGCTCCCCGCCCGGCGGGACGCTCGTCACCCCCGGGTGGATGCCGGGGCGCCCCGGGTCACCACCCGGACGAAGGAGCGGACGAGGGGGAGGCGTTCGGCATGCGACGCGCACTGGGGGTGGTTGCGGCCCTGGCCCTGCTGGGCGGGGTCGCCTTCGCGCTGATCCCCGACGACCGGAAGAAGGACACCACCACGACGGTCACCGTCACCGGCCTGATCGGCTCGGAGAAGCGCGCTTTCTTCGAGAACGACGACGTCAAGGCCGAGTTGGCGAAGCAGGGCCTGGTGGTCCGGACGGACTCCACCGGCTCCTGGACGATGAGCGACCAGGCGGGCAGGACGCCGGGGCTGGACTTCGCCTTCCCGGCGAGCTCGGCACCGGCGCGGGAGATCCAGCGCATCTGGAAGCTGCAGGACTCCCCGATGGTCCCGTTCTACTCGCCGCTGGTGATCGTGGCGCACGAGCCGGTGGCCAAGGTCCTGAGGGACAACAAGCTGGCCGACCTGGACGCCACCGGCGTGTGGACGTTCCGGATGGACGAGTACGTCAACGCGCTGAAGGGCAACCGCAGATGGGAGGATCTGGCCGGCGCGGGCGCCCATCCCGAGCTGTCCGGTCAGCTCTTCGTGACCACCACCGACCCGGAGAGCTCGTCCTCGGGCGCGATGTACCTCGCGCTGCTCTCCTACATCGCCAACAACCACCAGGTGGTGTCGGACGACGCCGGCGTCGCCGCCGTCAAGGACGTCCTGTACAAGGCGAACGCGCTGCAGGGCATCCAGAAGAGCAGCAGCGACGAGCCGTTCCGGGACTTCGGCGCGGGGATCGGCAGCCCGCTGATCTTCGCGTACGAGTCGCAGGCCGCCGCCCTGTCGCTGCAGGGCAAGCCCACCGGGGACATGGTGGTGCTGTACCCGGACACCACGGTCTACTCGGACCACACCGTCGTGGCCCACACCGACAACGGCCGCAAGCTCGCCGACGCCCTCCAGAACGACGAGGTGCTCCGCGGCCTGGAGGCCGGGTTCGGGCTCCGGCCGCAGGCCAAACCGGAGGCCTTCGCGAACCTGATGCGGGAGAAGAAGCCGACTTTCGCACCCGATCTGACCGCGGCCAAGGTCAAGCAGGCGACCCTGCCCTCGCTGGACAACCTGCTCAAGCTGACCAACGCGGCGAAGGGGACCAAGTGACCATCCCGATGAAGCGCCGCGGCTGGCTCACGGCCGCGCTGGCCGCCGTGCTGGCCGCGGCCACCGCCTGCACCTCCTCCGGTGGCGGCGACAACCCCGCCCCGAAGCCCACCGATCCGCCCGCCGAGACCGCCCGCCCCGGCGTGCTGCGCGTCCTGGCGGGCAGTGAACTCCAGGACCTGGCACCGGTCCTGGAGGATGCCCGGAAGGCCACCGGGGTGACCGTGCAGTTCTCCTGGACGGGCACCCTGGACGGCGCCGACGCCGTCTCCTCGGGCCGGGCCGACGGCAAGTACGACGCCGTGTGGTTCCCGTCGAACCAGTACCTGCGGCTCGATCCGGCCGGCAAGTCCAAGGTGGTCTCCGAGACCCCGGTGATGGTGTCGCCGGTGGCGATCGGGGTGCGTTCCTCGGCGCTCGGCGAACTCGGCTGGGGCGACGGTTCCAAGGTCACCTGGGCGCAGGTCGGCGCGGCGGCGGCGGCCGGAAAGCTGCCGTACGGGATGGCCGACCCGTCCCGCTCCAACTCGGGCTTCTCCACCCTCGTCGCGGTGGCCTCGGCCTTCTCCGGCGCGGGCGCGGCGCTGACCGACGCGGACGTGCAGAAGGCGGGTCCGCAGCTGAAGGAGTTCTTCAAGGGCCAGAAGCTGACCTCCGGCTCCTCCGGCTGGCTGGCGCAGGCGTACGCCCGGGCCGAGTCGGGCACGGTGAGCGCGCTGGTGAACTACGAGTCGGTGCTGCTGTCGCTGAACAGGACGCTGCCGCCGCAGCAGCAGCTGACGGTGGTGCGGCCGGCGGACGGCGTGGTGTCTGCGGACTACCCGCTCTCGCTGATGTCCTCCGCCGCGCAGGAGCAGCGGGACTCCTTCCAGCGGCTGTCCGCGTATCTGCTCAAGGAGGACGTGCAGAAACGGATCTCCGAGACGACGCTGCGCCGACCGGTGACGGCGGGCGCGGCCCCGGCCGCCGGGCTGCCCGCGGACCGCCGCCGGGAGCTGCCGTTCCCGGGCACCCGGGCGGTCGCGGACGGCCTGCTGGCCTCGTACCAGAACGAGCTGCGCCGCCCGTCCAGGACGGTGTACGTGCTGGACACCTCGGGCTCGATGGAGGGCTCGCGGATCGCCGCGCTGAAGAGCGCGCTGGGCCGGCTGACCGGGGCGGACGACACCCGCGGGACGCGCCGTTTCCGGGACCGCGAGGAGATCACGCTGCTCTCCTTCGCCTCCGCGGTGAAGTGGACCAAGACCCACGTGGTGCCGGCCACCGGCAGCCGGCCGGGCCCGGAGACGGAGCTGGCGTCGATCGACGCGGACGTGCAGTCGCTGGCCGCCTCGGGCGGGACGGCGGTGTACTCCTCGCTGGAGGAGGCGTACCGGGTGATCGAGCGTCAGCAGGCGGCGGCCGGCGACGACCGGTTCACCTCGATCGTGCTGATGACGGACGGGGAGAGCAACGCCGGTGCGACGGACGGCGACTTCAAGCGCTTCCACGACGCGCTGCCGGCCGGGGAGAAGTCGATCCCGGTGTTCCCGATCAAGTTCGGGGAGGCGGCGGTGGGCCAGCTCCAGGGGATCGCGGACCTGAGCGGCGGCAAGCTGTTCGACGGTACGGGCTCGCTGGACGGGGTGTTCGAGGAGATCCGTGGCTACCAGTGACGGGTTCGGCCCCCGGGTGCTGCGCTACCTGGAGTCGGCCCGGAACCTGGTCGGCTGCGCCGGCGGCGCGGTCGGTCTGGGGCTGCACTTCGCCGGGCTGGGCGGGGTCTGGTGGCCGGGGGTCGTGGTCGGACTGTACGGGGTGGGCGCGCTGCTGACGCCCGCCCCGAGGCCCCGCGAGGGGGCCGGGATCGGGCCGGGGGCCGGGGCGGGCGCGGGGATCGGCACCGGAACGGGCACGGGGACGGGAGCGGGGACGGCCCTCGGCGGCGCCGAGGCCTCCGGGGCGCACGCCCAGGAGGGGCTACACACGCCGGAGGGGGCGCCCGGGCGCGGGGAGCCGGAGCACGGGGAGCCGAGGCGCCCGGCGCCCGAGCGGCCCCCCGCACCCGATCCGGAGCTGGTGGCGCTGGCCGCCTACCTGGACAGCGTGCCGCTGCCGCCCTCCGCCGGGGTGGACGGCCTGCTGGCGGCGCTGCGGGCGGCCGGCCCGGGCCCGGCGGCGGAGCGGATCGTCCGGCACCGGCTGCCGGTCGCGGTGGCCGGTTACCTGCGGGCCCGGACCTGGCAGCCGTGGGCGGGGCCGGACGATCCGGACCCGGCACTCCGGCTGGGCCACGAGATCGACCGGCTCATGGGCGAATTGTCCTGACCCCCCGTCCTGACCCGCCGTCTGCCCCCCGTCCGCCGTCCTGACCCGCCGCCCGCCATCCGCCATCCGCCATCCGCCATCCGGCCCTACCACCCCGGACCTCCCCCGTTCCCGTCACGAACGAGTCGCCAAGATCTCACCTCTTGGACAGGTCCGGGGGCTATCCACCACCCCGGGCCGCACGGCACACTTCTACGCGCGTCCTTCTACGCGCGTCGACGCGTACACGCGCACTTGCCAACGAATGCCAGTTGACGGTCCATCCGCCGTCGTTCCCACTCGGGAGAGTCGTCCATGCCCCTGAACCGCCGTGACTTCGTCACCCGGTCCGCCGCCACCGCCGCCGGCGCCGCCCTGGCCGGTGGCGCCACCCTGGCCGCCGCCCCCTCCGCCGCGGCCGCCCAGCCGGACACGGCGGCCGCCAAGGGCCAGCAGCGCCAGCCGAACAAGCAGGCCTTCACCGTCATGGGCACCACCGATCTGCACGGCCGGGTGCTCAACTGGGACTACTTCACCGACGCCGAGTACAGCGACAAGGCCCACAACGCGGTCGGCCTCGCCAAGATCTCCACGCTGGCCAACCAGGTGCGCGAGGAGAAGGGCTGGAACCGCTGCCTGCTGATCGACTCGGGCGACACCATCCAGGGCACCCAGCTGTCCTACTACTACGCCCGGATCGAGTCGATCGACACCGAGGCCGACACCGTGCCGGACCACCCGATGGCCGTCGCCATGAACCTCATGGAGTACGACGCCGCCGCGCTCGGCAACCACGAGTTCAACTACGGCATCCCGCTCCTGAAGGCCTACCAGGACCAGCTGGAGTTCCCGCTGCTCGGCGCCAACGCGCTGAACGCGAAGAACGAGAAGCCGGCCTTCAAGCCGTACGTGATCAAGGAGCTGCGCCTGGGCGGCGGCCGCCCGGTGAAGGTCGGCATCCTCGGCCTCACCAACCCGGGCATCGCGATCTGGGACAAGGCCAACGTCAGCGGCAAGATGGTCTTCCCGGGCATCGTCGAGACCGCCGCCGCCTGGGTGCCGAAGATGAAGGCGGCCGGCGCGGACGTCATCGTGGTCTCCTCGCACTCCGGCTGCGACGAGGCGACCACCTGGGGCGACCAGCTGCCCTGGGCCGAGAACGCCTCGGTGGCCCTGGCGGAGACCGTCCCCGACATCGACGCGGTGCTGGTGGGCCACGCCCACAAGGAGATCGCGCAGCGCCTGGTCGTCAACAAGAAGACCGGCCGGACGGTCGTGCTCTCCGAGCCGCTCTGCTACGGCCAGCGGCTGACCTGCTTCGACTTCGAGGTCGAGTTCGCGGCCGGCGCCTGGAAGGTCTCCTCGGTCTCCGCGCGACTGCTGAACTCCAACACCGTGCCGGAGAACCCGGAGATCACCGACGCGATCGCCGGGCAGCACAAGAAGGTCGTCGCGTACGTCAACCAGAACATCGGCACCAGCAAGATCGAGCTGTCGATCGCCGACGCCCGCTTCAAGGCCACCCCGATCATCGACCTGATCGGCAGGGTCCAGGCCGACGCCGTCAAGGCCGCGCTGGCGGGCGGGCAGTACGCCAAGCTCCCGGTGCTGGCCCAGGCCGCCCCGTTCAACCGCACCGCGCTGATCCCGTCCGGCCAGGTCAAGCTGCGCGACGCCGCGGGCCTCTACATCTACGAGAACACCCTGGAGGCCCGCGTCCTGACGGGCGCCCAGCTCAAGGACTACCTGGAGTACTCGGTCAAGTACTACAACCAGCTCGCCCCGGGCGCCCCGGTCGACAAGGAGGCCCTGACCGGTGCCGAGGCCACCCCGGACTACAACTACGACTCGGTCTACGGCCTGAGCTACGACATCGACATCGCCCAGCCGAAGGGCTCGCGGATCGTCAACCTGTCCTTCCAGGGCAAGCCGATCGACCCGGCCGCCGAGTTCGTCCTCGCCGTCAACAACTACCGGGCCAACGGCGGCGGCAACTTCCCGCACGTCGCCAAGGCCAAGATGGTCTGGTCGAACTCCGACGAGATCCGCAACACCATGATCGCCTGGGTGAAGGCCAAGGGCACCATCGACCCCGCCGAGTTCTTCACCGACTCCTGGCGCCTCGTCCGCGCCGGCCAGCCGGTCTTCTGACCGACACCCCCGCCGAGAGGCCGTCGCCCCACCCGCGACGGCCTCTCGGCCGGCCCCGGGGAAGAATTGCGCCAAGATCGAGTACCCGATCCCACACCCCCACCCCCCGCTGCAGGCCAACCCGCACAGTAAGAAGCCAGTCGCATAAAAAAAAAA